>JAFLCA010000150.1 GCA_017302875.1 Deltaproteobacteria bacterium | reverse complement strand
ATAAGGATCCTTAGCCGCCACTGTTGCCACTGTCGTTGGTTGCGATGTTTCCTTTTTCTCGCAAAGGGGGATCGTAACGTAATTCAGTGGAGCAAGGACTATCAGTGGATCCTGATCGGGGGATTGCCGCGCTGCGTCTTTGGAAGGAACAGCTCCGGTGCAGATTTTCCGCTCGCAATGACAGGGGCAACAGTATCGGGCGAGGGCAGTTTTGTTGTCGCCGCTCGCATTTGATTGACGTCTCTTTATTTCAAATCATCTTTCTTCATGTCGAGGAAAAATAGTCCTCCTGCGAAGTCGACGATTTCGTCAACACAGACGCCGCCGTAGGCGCCCACAAAAATGTCCACTCCGGCTCCGAGCTCGAAGGTGCAAATCTTTCTATCTTTCGATTCGAGATACAGGGGGCCGATTCCCATCTCGCTCGAATGTTCCAGTAGAATCGGCGCGCGTCGTCCGAAGTCACCAACGCGCACACTCAATGGAGCTACCGCGCGCATTCCTACCTGGCCGTATTTTGTAACACGCACGACTGCCCCGACGGCCGCGCCGGCCCCGACGTCAACTCGAAAAATATCGATGAAATCCAGCACTCGGTTCGGCACCCACAACACAATTTGTTTCCAGACGGGCGTATGCTCATCTTCAGGGGGTGTTCCGACTTTGAAATCTCCCCAAGCTGATTTGGGGCTAGCGGCCGTTTCGACGTCGCCCTCATCCGAGTCTTCAGCGGCAGCAGGACTGCACGTCGCCATGATGCTGAGGGGGAGTGCAAAGAGCAGGATTAAACGAAGCGTGCGCATGACGTAATGCTCACATGGAAAATTTCGTTTAACAAGACGGCGCTTCTCAAAGGTAAATGTGCGTAATCCCGGAATTAAAATCATCGACTCGAAAAGATCTCACCACGCTAGCTGACTTGAGATAATTTAGAAGCGCTTGGTGTATCCGCCCAGTGCCATGGCCGTGCACGACTGCAAAGCTATCCATCCCGGCAATCAGCGCTTTGTTGAGATGATCTTCAAATGCATGCATAGCGTCGGCCACTGTCATTCCGTGGAGATCGATGCGTTCGAGCGAACGCGCGGTGCGTTTCTCCGATATCACATTTGATTGGGATGGTGGACGCAAATCCGCATGTTTCGAGGTCGCTTTCTGCGAAGGGGACAGTTCGCTCTCTTTGCATGACATCAGCAAAGTGCCGACGGCGACTCGATAGAGATCCGCCTTGAGAACCTCGACGACCTCCCCGGTCTTGTTCAGCTTCTTGATGCGTACGACATCATGAATCTTGAATGCCATCCTCTGCTCGTTTGATAATATAGAGGCGCCCCTCGATGTTTAGTGAATTGTCAGTGCTGACATGTTGAAGAAGGGATTGGTGAGCCGCGCGAGTGAGACGAGCGCGGTGCGTGCCATGCACGAGGCAGTACAATTGATCTTCAGCTCCTGCCTCGATGGTCTGCGCTTGCAGTTGCTCGCTGCTGCCGTCAGAAATGCTGATAGTCCAGGGGGAAGTGTTTTCGTCAATGGAGGTCACGAAGAAAGCGGTGTCTTCGCAGTCGAAGGATGCACGTTGCGCCCCAATTTGCACAAAATATTCCTTCAGAGCGGGATCCCATACCACTGAGCGGGTGAACAGATCGCTAACCCGTTTATTCTCGAACGGTTGTCCGTTGTGCCACCATTCCCCGGTCTTAGAGAGCTTCAGGCTTCCTTTTAAATAAGCCGTGTACATTCGTTCAGCTTCAAGCCGGGCTTAGGAGATCTTGACCAGGTGGTAGTTCTTCTTTCCGCTCCGTAAGACGAAGATGTTGCTCTTCGCTGCAGCCGACTGTGCCAGCGCGAGGGCCGGATCGCTTACGCGCTCATTATTAAGATACGCCCCGCCGCTGGTAATGAGTCTGCGAGCTTCGCCTTTTGAGGAGGCCAGTTTAGTCTCAGCCATTATGTCAGCCATGCTCATGGTAGCAAGCTTTGCGCGCTCAATCGTGGTTGAGGGAACGCCATTAAAAATGTTCTCCAGCTGCTGCTCGCTGAGTCCGGCTATCGATCCGCCAAAAAGAACCTCCGCACTTTGCTTGGCCTCGCGGGTTCCGGCTTCACCGTGTACCAGGGTGGTCATCAAATCGGCGAGCGTTTGCTGTGCCTCACGTTTCTCCGGCGCGCTCTGCACCTTCTTTTCGAGCTCATCGATTTCAGCTTTCTCAAGGAAGGAGAAAATTTTGAGGTATTTTATAACGCTGGCGTCTTCGAGATTGAGCCAGAACTGGTGGAACTTGTAAGGGCTCGTCATCGTTCCATCGAGGTACACGGCGGAGCCTTCGCTCTTCCCGAATTTGCGTCCTTGGCTGTCTAGAATCAGGGGGATTGAGAAGGCGTATGCCGAGCCGCCGATCTTCTTACGAATAAGTTCCAAGCCTGAGGTGATATTGCCCCACTGGTCGGAGCCACCGATTTGCAGCTTGCAGTCTTTATGCTGATACAGGTGCAAGAAATCAAAGCTTTGCAGCAGCATGTAACTGAACTCGGTGTACGAGATCGAATCTTCCTCTACGCGAGTCTTCACAAATTCTTTGCTGAGCATATAGCTCAGCGTGAAGTGCTTACCGACTTCGCGTAGGAAATCGATGATACTGACTGACGCTGTCCAGTCGTAGTTGTTAACGAAGTCTGCCTTGATGTTAAGGCGCTCGTAGATTTCGGCGACTTTGGCGCTATGGCGGCGAACGTTGTCGTCGATGGTGGCACGATCGAGAAGGGGACGTTCTGCGCGCTTCCCAGAAGGATCCCCGATTGAACCTGTCGATCCCCCGAACAATATGATCGGCTTGAGTCCGGCCCGCCCAAGGTGCGCAGCCACAATAAGGGGAACTAGGTTTCCGATTTGCAAGCTCGGGGCGGAAGGATCAAGGCCCACATAAAAAGAATCGGTGGCTCCTAGCTTCTGGATGCCGTCCATATCGGAGACGTCTTGGAGGAGGCCGCGCCACTGGAGAGTTTCAATAAAATTCATAGAAAATATTCGGATAGAAACGCAGAATTGAGAGCTAGTAAGTGTCGTGAAGAATGCTGAGCAGATACTGTCCGTAGCTGTTCTTCTTCATACCTTCAGCCAGCTTCTCAAGTTGTTGTGCGCTGATGTAGCCTTGACGGTAGGCAATTTCCTCAACGCAAGCAACCATCAGGCCCTGACGTTCTTCGATGGTTTCAATGAATACAGAGGCCTGCAATAGGGATGTATAGGTTCCCGTGTCCAGCCAGGCAATTCCGCGGCCTATCTTTTCGACCGACAGTTTGCTCTCCTTTAGGTAGCTTCGATTGACGTCAGTTATCTCGAGCTCTCCGCGTGCTGAAGGCTTAAGCGTTGAAGCGATTTTGACAACATCGTTGTCATAGAAATACAGCCCTGTTACCGCCCAGTGCGAGCGGGGGGTGGCCGGTTTCTCCTCGATGCTGATGGCTTTACCAGATTCGTTGAACTCAACAACGCCGTAGCGCTCTGGATCTTTCACGACGTATCCGAAGACCGTGGCGCCGCTTTTCTGTCCAGCAGCTCTGCGAAGGTGTTCAGGAAGCCCGTGTCCGAAGAAGATGTTGTCTCCTAAGGCTAAAGCGACGGAGTCCGTACCGATGAAGTCGCGACCGATCAGGAAGGCTTGGGCCAATCCATCCGGGCTTGGCTGAACGGCATAGGTGATGTTCAGTCCTAGCTGGTTCCCGTCTCCAAAAAGTCGCACGAAGCCATCTTGTTCGTGTGGGGTGGTAATAATCAGGATGTCCCGAATTCCCGACAGCATGAGCGTCGAGAGCGGGTAATAGACCATTGGCTTGTTATAAATGGGGATAAGCTGCTTACTGACAGCCCTGGTGACCGGATGGAGGCGGGTGCCTGAGCCCCCGGCTAGAATGATGCCTTTCATAGGAATATAGCTAAAACTTTGCGTTTTGCGCCCTGGGCCCGCTCTTGCGGCGCTTTCAACTGACCCTGCCGCATTACGCCCAATGGGTCAACATATCTTGAATTTTATCCCCCGTTGAGGCATATTTTAGCGCCTAAATGCTTGTTTTAAATTAAAGCATACAGCGACTAGAAGTGAAGGATTTATGGCAAAGGCAGCAAAAGAAACCAGCTTTCTCGTGTCGAGCGACGGCACCGGTTATTTTTACGCAAATCGCAAGAATAAGAAGAAGTCAAAAGGCGACAAGAAGTTGAGCCTTAAGAAGTATGACCCTGTCGCTCGTAAGCATGTCCTCTTTGAAGACAAGAAGCTGGCAAAGCGTAAGGTAAAGAAGGCTGCAGCTCCTGCAGCAGCGACCGAAGAAAAGAAATAAGTAGCCGGCGGCGTGTGAACGCCTGGGCATAACTTTTCTGATCCTGGAGTTCATATGGGTCTTGCCGCGGTCGATGCTGTAGAGAATCGGCCCCTGAATGAAGATTCGCTTGCGCAGCATGTGCCGGTCTCGGAATCTGTTGGTGACCATTTCCCCTCGCTAAGCGATCAGGTGGTCGTTGCTTCGTTCGCGGCGCTTAACTTGCTGCTTGGCAAGTTGATCCTTTCTCTGGATTACTTTGCTCCTGTTCAGACCGAGCTATCATTGGTGTGGGCCGTCCTTTTGGTCGGTCTTTCCACGTTTTCTTTGGCCTTCTGTTTTCCGCCGCTTCTTGCTGCCGCGGCGCGTGACATTCGAAGTGGATATTTCAGTGTAGAAGTTGCCAAGGCTATCGTTCTTTCCTTGAGTGCCTTTGCGCTTGTTTACGCACTCTTCTTCGACTTCCCCAGAATTCAATTTCAATTCCTCTACGAGTCGCTGCCTGTTCTGATTCTCGCTCTGACAGTTGAGCAGTATCTGTTCGTGTTGTTTGAACGCAAGGCGGTAGACAATTCTGAATTCAGTTTATTGCGTCTGTGCCAGAAGGTTCGTCGATTGGAGCCTTATCCCGATCACGCGCCGGTAGAAGCCGTGGTGTCAGCGGATGTGATTAAGCCTGGTGAATTATTCAAGCTCGGAGTCGGGGAGTTCGTTCCTTGTGATGGCCTCATTATCGAGGGCTTAGTCGAGCTTCGAGAGCGACGTTATAGCGGCTTGCCGGTAGTGAAGTTCAAAAGCAAAGGCCACAAGATTTTTGCAGGATCAGAGGTAGTGCAGGGGGAAGTCTTGTGCGAGGCCGCAGCGCTGGCCGACGATTCCACTATTACCTCCTTCACGCATCTGCTTAATGAGCGCGTCCGTCAGGGTAACGATAAGTTCGATGATGCGAAGCTCATAGAATCTCGCGCTGGAATGCTGCTGGTTGCAATTGCGGTTTGCCTGGGCACGTATGTTTCGGGTGCAGGCGCTAACATTGGCGTAGTCGCCAGCATTTTGGCTTGTGTCCTTTCAGCCGCGCTATTGCTGCGCGCCGCGCGGGTATGGGCTTATCTGCCGGGGCTGATACACACCACCGCTTTCCGAAAGGGCATGCTTTTCAAAGATGCGGCAGTGGTGAATAAGCTGGCTGGCACGCGCAATTTTGTCGTTGATTTTAACCTGCGCAGTCCCCCCGGACGGGTTTCTATTCTTGCGCTTGAGATAGTTGATGAGCGGATCGAACGAAACGCCTTGTTGTCTGTTCTCTTGGCGTTGTTCGGCGGCAGCGAAGACGAGTTCTACACCGTAGCCACCGAGCATTTGCGCAAAGAGCTGCCTACGCCGACGCTGCATAAGGCTTCCGATGTCCGGATTTACGAAGGGAGGGGCCTCAGCGGTAATGTCGGTGGGGTCGAATTCACCGTTGGCAGCGAAGGTTTCTTGATTGAGCGCGGTGTGTACGTCCAAGCTTCTGAAATTATCCCCGTTGCGGATCGCGAGTACTACGTGTACATCGCCATGCACGACGAGATCGTGGCGCGTTTCAAAGTGGCGGGCCATTTTACCGCCGACGGACGTGCCTTACGTGAGCGTCTCACTGACTTACAAGTTCATCCAATTCTATGTTCGCTGGACGGCACTGAAGAAGTCGATAAGGCAGGAAAGCGCGCCGGCTTCGAACTCCCAGCTATATTTGGGGGACTCAGTGAGGAGCAGTATCTTGAAAAGATGAAGGCCAGTGTTCCGGCTGCCTTGTTGGTGGGAGATTCAACCCCGCCCTCGGTAATAAAGGAAGCCGCTTCAACCATTTCCTTCTTCGACGATGTGCGCTGGAACCTGGATCGTAGCGACGTGGTTTTGTTAAGCCCCAGTCTTTCGCGCGTTTCGGAGATGTTCCTGATTTCAAGACTTTCCAAGTCGGTTCGCATGACCGGACTATTAATGTTGCTGCTGAGCTTCGCGGTCGCTGCGGGTCTGGCGGCTTTTGGTTTCCCCGTTGCCGGGTTACTTGCCCCGGTTCTCATTCTGGGAATGCTGCTGGTGTACCTCAACCAGTTCCGTTTGTTATTGCCGTAGTTTTGGGGCCTCTTTTTCACCGTTTTACGTAACTGCACGCCGCGTCGCGCACAACTCTATCGCGCGAGAAGCGAGAGAACGCTCATTCTAAGCGCCCGGAACCGCTTAAATTTTCCATTACCTTTTCCTTCGAAAAATCAATCTGCGTGCCAGATTTTTGACATCGATTTCAAAATCGCAGGCATCACAACGGTAGGGGAAGCTAAAGCAGTACCAATAGCTTGAAAAACACCAAGTAATTGAAGGAGACAACATCATGTCTGCGGCACTTAGTCACTATGGGGATGACTCAGTAACGTTCTTGGTAGACGACCTGGTAGATGGCACTAATGGCTACGCCAAGGGGCCCGAACGGGCATTAATGTCTGCTCTGCTATTCGACGGCGTACAAGCATATATGTGCTACGTCCTATCCGACGGAACCCGTCGCAGTTCTCGCTATAGAGAAGCTTTCATTTGGGTGAACACAAAAGGCAAAGAGTACGTATTCTCGTTCGACAATGTCTGTGAGGGGCTGGGAATTGACCCGGAATTCCTCAGGTTGGGACTGGCAAACGCTTCAAACTCGCAGTGTGAAGCGCTCTCCAAATCTCGACGACACTTTTAGAAGGGAATAAAAAACGAATTTTGGTCATTATCCTCCAAGGCGCGCATTCGAGCGAACGAATGCGCGCCTTTTTTGTTGCGGTCGACTCATAGGTTCGATAGCGGCTATCAGTTAGGCCTTTTCGATACGGACGTGACGCGAGCAGCTGGAACAGATGTCGTCGAGCGGCCAGCGATCGGGCTTTCTGACAATGTCCAGACGGGCTGAGCAAAAGGGGCAGGAGCCGCTGCCGCCAAGGACGACGCTGCTTTGTCCATACGCCATAAAGCTGAAAATGAAGGCAAGCAGGAGCGCGAGGGGCACGAGTACGAAATGTAGAATTGGAATGAAAACCGAAAGCAGCGCTATAAAAAACCAAATTGCGAATGTTTTAAGGGCGCGCAACAGACGCTCTTGAGGAGTCCAATGCTTGATGTGCACTGTCCCACTGCTCTCTTTGTCTGGTTTACCTAAGATTCGAACATTCGTAACGGGTGCCTGTGCGGAAGGGGCTTCACCAGCGGAAGTATTCACAGGGTGCTCCTTATTAGGTGCCCGGTAACTCCCTCAGCTCTTTGCTGAGATGTTCCCGATCAGCCAGCATCTTCAGTAGGGGGCCGCGCGATCCAAATTCGATCATAGATACAGAGGCAACCGGGCAGGCTAGGCGATCTCTGAAGCGCGAAATGTCTATTCCCAGCAGGTCGCACAGCATGATTCGAATCGTAGCCTTATGCGAAACGAGTAGGATGTTTCCGTCGGAATAGGTCGCGCGAATTTCTTCGGTCAAGGCGCGCGATCGGCGCGCAATGCTTATCGAAGTTTCGCCGCCGCCCGAAGGAGCATTCCAAGCAGGGTCAGCCGACCAGCGGATATAGTCGTCGTGGAATTTCTGGCTGACGTCACTAACGCCGAGGCCCTCCCACGCTCCAAAATATATTTCCTTTATTTCATCGCGCACTATGATCTTGCTTGTAAGGTGGTTTGCAAGCGGAGATGCTGTAGCGACCGCTCGAGAAAGCGGGCTGCAATATACGGCCTCCCAGGAGAGCGTCCGGTAGTGTTCCGCGAAGGCCTCGGCCATCTTCGTGCCTTCTGCCGTTAAGGCGGCATCTGTTCCCGAACCGCAGAACATATTGTCACGGCTCAGGCTAGTTTGTCCGTGACGCAAAAAATACAGTCGCAGTGGCATTTTTATTCCTCGTCGCTGTCGTTCTGCTTCTGAGCCTCGTCCTTTACCGCTGCTCCGGCAATCCGGTATTTCTGACTCGCCCAGGCGCCTAAATCCATGAGGCGGCATCGTTCAGAACAGAAGGGGGGCCCTATTTTTTCCGACTCGAACTTCTTGCCGCAGCAACGACAAGTCAGCTTCATGGCACCTGCACGTCCGGGAAATTGTCCATGATACGCTCGCTGACGCAGCGTTTCAGGCGCGCCATAAGCGTGTCGAGTGACATAGTGATTTGCTCCTTTACGCAATACCTACGCAAGGTCACGCTGCGCGCTTCAGCCTCCTTTCCACCTATAATTAAGATGTTCGGGATTTTGCGAGTCACCGCTTCGCGGATCTTCTTGTTGAAGGAGTTGTCGGACGTGTCCACTTCAGCGCGCATCAATTGCCCACGAATGAGGCCGGCTACTTCTTGTGCGTAGCTCATGACGTCATCGTTTACCGGGATAATGGCTGCCTGCAACGGGGCCATCCAGGTTGGGAACGCGCCGCCGAAGTGCTCAATCAAAAATGCGATGAAGCGCTCATGGGTGCCCAGTGGGGCGCGGTGCACAACGTACGGACGATGCTCAGCGCCATCCTGGCCAATGTAGGTCAGATTGAACCGCAGAGGTTGGGCGAAGTCGAGCTGGGTAGTGCTGATGGTCTCTTCACGACCCAGTAGCGTCTTGGCCTGGAAGTCCAGTTTCGGGCCATAGAATGCGCCTTCGCCCGCGCCGAGAATGTAATCCACGCCGAGTTCCTTGATAACTTCAGCGACGGCATTTTCGGAAAACTTCCATAGTTCAGGATTGTCGACGAACTTTTCCTTGTTTGCAGGATCGTGAGTCGAGAAACGCACCTTCACATCCTTGAAACGGAACATGGTGTAGTAATCGAGCGTTAACTTAAACGTGTCGATAAGCTCGGCTTTAAGCTGGTCGATGGTGCAATAGATATGCGCATCGTTCATTGCAAGCGAGCGCACTCGCAGCAGTCCGGAAAGAGTTCCCGAGGGCTCAAAGCGGTATACCGTTCCGTACTCAGCCATTCGCAAGGGCAGTTCGCGATAACTGCGCGGACGGTGGCTAAAAATCATATGATGGTGCGGACAATTCATCGCCTTGAGGTAGTAGTTTGCCTCGCCTTCAATCTCCATAGGAGGGAACATCGTGTCCTTGTCGTAGG
>JAFLCA010000015.1 GCA_017302875.1 Deltaproteobacteria bacterium | reverse complement strand
TACGCCGTCTCGATAAGGCAGCTTTCTATCCGGTCAGTCATTTCGTTACAGGTAAAGAGACAATCAAAAAAGCCTGCGCGTCTATTCGAGAAGAGCTAGGCGATCGCCTGCGCGAGCTTGAAATCGACGGTAAGCTCCTTGAGGCCCAACGTTTAGAGCAGCGCACGCTCTATGATATCGAATTGATGAATGAGATTGGCTTCTGTCCAGGGATCGAGAATTACAGTCGGCACTTGGCGGGTCGCGCTCCGGGCACTCCGCCGACCACGCTGATAGACTATTTCCCCGACGATTTTCTGCTAATTCTCGACGAGAGCCACGTCACTGTTTCTCAAATTGGAGGAATGTATCGCGGCGATCAGTCCCGCAAGCAAAGTCTTGTCGACTATGGTTTCCGGTTGCCCTCAGCGCTCGACAATCGGCCCCTGAATATGGACGAGTTCTGGGCGCGCATGGGGCAAACTATTTTCGTCTCGGCTACCCCGGGAGACTATGAGCGAAAGCTAAGCGGATCGGCCGTTGTGGAGCTCGTAAATCGCCCGACTGGATTGCTTGATCCCCCGGTTTTCGTCCGTCCCGCCACCAATCAGGTCGATGACTTGCTCGAAGAAATCAAAACCACAGTGGCAAAAAATGAGCGCGTACTGGCGCTGACCTTGACCAAAAAAATGGCGGAGAACCTCGCTGAATACTTGCGAGAGATCTCCATTCGCTGTCGCTACTTGCACTCTGATATCAATGCGATTGAGCGCGTTGAAATATTGCGCGGGCTTCGTAAGGGGGATTTTGACGTTCTGATCGGCATAAATCTGCTGCGAGAAGGACTTGATTTGGTCGAGGTCAGCTTGGTCGCGATTCTGGATGCCGACAAAGAAGGATTTCTGCGGTCGGCGCGCTCTCTTATTCAGATCATGGGGCGTGCAGCCCGTAATATCAATGGTCGGGTGATCTTGTATGCCGATCGCATGACCGGTTCCATGAATGATGCGATTGCTGAAACGGACCGACGTCGAAAGATTCAGGCGGCATTTAACGCCGAGCATGGGATTGTCCCGGCGAGCGCGCGTAGCTCGATTCAGGCGTCGATTGGCAATACGAGGGAATTTGAATTGGTCACGGATGTGGTGGTAGGCGAGCAGAAGTTTGAGATTCCCCGCGATCCGAGCGATCAGAAGAAGCTTGTCGCTAAATTGCGAAAGGAAATGTTCGACGCGGCTGCCAAGCGCGAGTTTGAACGTGCAGCTTCGTTGCGGGACGCAGTAAATAAGATCGAGCAGGAATTGCTGAAAGTTTGAGCGGTCGCAAAGAAATCGCAACGCATAGCGGTGGGGTCAGTGACGTCACTGGATCCTGATCGGGGGATTGCCGCGCTGTCGCCGTGGCGAGGTTTAGGGATGTGCAGATTTTCCGCTCGCAATGACAGGATCGGCTTGCCTTGAAGCTTCGCCCCTGTCATTGCGAGGGCTCATGCCCGACTTGTCCCGCCTTCGCTAAAGCTACGACGGGACAAGTGCCGCGCTGCGGTTGTGGCCAGGCGAAGGAGATGTCGGTTTCAACTTCGGATTGTCGCCCCTGTCATTGCGAGGGCTCATGCCCGAAGCAATCCCCCGATAAGGATCCTTAGCCGCCTCTTTTGCCACTGCTATTCGTTGCGACGCGTCTTCCCTCCTAAGAGGGAGCGTAACGTAGCTCAGTGGAGCGAGGACTATCAGTGGATCCTGATCGGGGGATTGCCGCGCTGTAGTTGTGGCCGGGCGAAGTGAGGTGCTGATTTTCCGCTCGCAATGACAGGGTCGGGGCATTGAGGCGTTGGTTGCTACTGCTATTGGTTGCGATCCTTTCTTCGAGAGTTGCTGTCGAGCTGCCTCCTTTCTGCGCAGGTTTGGTTCGATCTTTAACGCCCCAATCCATGCGATATAAAGTTTTGCCGGTCTCTAAGTCTAACAGCCTGAATGCCTTGATTATTTTTTTACCTACTACGGCAGGGCGCTACCTCTTTTGTGCGCAACGTGGAAAAATGTCCCTACGACGTGCCCATGGAACTTCTGCCACACCTCATTCCCCTCAAGAAGAAAATTGATGCATTCCCCAAGCATCCGGGGGTCTATCTAATGCGCGATGCAACGGGTGAAGTGATCTACGTTGGGAAAGCAAAGAGTTTGCGTGATCGCGTGCGTTCTTATTTAACAGGCCACGATGATCGCATCCAAATCGAATACTTACTGCAACGGATGCGCGATGTAGAAAACATCGTAACCGAAAGCGAACATCAGGCCTTTATTCTCGAACGAGACCTGATTACGAAGTATAAGCCGCGTTACAATGTTCGCCTGAAGGACGATAAGGCCTATCTCAGTATTCGAATCGACGAAAATGCGGAGTGGCCGCGTCTTGAGTTAGTGCGCAAAGTCGAGAATGATGGGGCGCAATACTTTGGTCCATTTAGTTTTAGTTACGAGCTACGCACCTTGCTCGATATCGTAAAGCGCGTCGTTCCGCTGCGTTCGTGTACCAATACGGTTTTCTACAATCGGCAGCGACCGTGTCTCGAGTATCAGATCAAGCGCTGTGCTGGGCCCTGCACTTTGCCTGTCGATCGCGCTCAATACGCTGGATGGATAAAGCAAGCAAAGGCGATTCTGACCGGCAAAACCGATGCGCTCGTGAAGGACTTGGAGGCTCATATGCAGCGTGCTTCTGAGGAACTGCGCTTCGAAGATGCGGCGCTGTATCGCGATCGCCTCTCGGTTTTGCAGAATCTGCGCAGCGGCCAGCGAATTATATCCTCGAGCGGCGAAGATCGAGACTGCTTTGCGTTGTATCGCGAGGAAAGTCTGGTGGCGCTCTCGGTGTTGAAATCTCGTGCCGGTCGAGTCTCCGATAACCAAAACTTCGTGTTCACCGATGTCGGCGTTTCAGATGAAGAGGTGCTTGAGGGCGCGGTCAGTCAGTACTACGACGGAAAGCGTGAAATTCCAGATGAAGTGCTGCTTCCGATCGAGCTTCAGAACCTGTCGTTGATTAAGCAGGCTGTGGAAGAACGTGCCGGTCGCGCGGTGGAGTTTGTGGTGCCTGAAAGGGGAGTGAAGCGTCGGCTACTTAACTTAGCCGCGCTCAACGCCAAACAACATTTCTTGGCGCGCTTCGATGCTGAAGCGCGTTTCACTGAGAATTCGAAAGCTCTTGCAAAGCTTTTGGGTCTGCGGCAAATGCCGCGTCGTATCGAGTGTGTCGATATATCGAACTTCCAAGGATCCGATATCGTTGGTGCCTTGGTTTCCTTTTTTGATGGTACTCCCGATAAAGAACGCTACCGCAAATATAAGATTTCCCGTCAGGACAAGCCCGATGACTTTGCCTCCATCGAGGAGGTGGTGCGGCGCCGGTTACAACGAGGTCTGGAGGAGAACACGCTTCCGGATTTACTTATCATCGATGGAGGGCCGGGGCAGCTGCGTCGTGCTTTGCTCGCGCGCGAGGAGACAGGAGCGAATATCGACATTGTTGCTTTAGCGAAGGAGCGCACCAAGAGCGATGTAACCTCGAAGCAGGTGGAGAGATCGCAAGAGCGCATCTATACAGATCCAGATGCAGAACCGGTAGCGTTTGAGCCTGATTCCGAGGTGACTCATTTGATCCAAAGAATCAGGGATGAGGCGCATCGATTCGTAATCACTTTTCATCGGACGACCCGCTCAAAGAGAGTCTTTAAGTCTGCTCTCGATACTATTGCGGGAGTTGGCCCCGAGCGACGCTCCCGTCTACTTCGAACTTACGGTAGCGTCGAAGCGATGCGGCGCGCTGATCCGCACGAACTTGCGAAAGCGGGACGCATGCCGCTGCCGCTTGCGGAGAAGATTCTGCGAGTTCTTAATAGCGCTGACCCGAAGGAGGCGCGTTGAGTTCTGCTGTGTTTGGCCGCTTAATTCCTCGTCTGTTTCGTCCTAGTTCAACGGTGGGGCGTTTCCTGCGGAAGTACCGACGGCAGCTAGCGATCGGTGGAACTTCTCTTGTTCTGGTCGACTCTTTGGACGTCATCCTGCCGCTCATCGTCATGTTGGCAATTGACGTGGTGAGCGGAAGCAATACGCAGTATTCGTTGCTTTTCTGCGGCTTAGCCTACTTGACGCTGATCCTCATACAGGGCGTCTTACGACTGGTGTATCGCTACTTTCTGAGTTCTACCAATGTTCGCACAGGTGATGAGGTGCGTTCGGCCTATTGCGCCGCGTTGCTCTTCGCTCCGGTCGAACGGCTTGAGCGCGAGAAGAGCGGGGATTTGGTGGCGCGAGTATCTTCGGATGTCGATACTGTTAGCAGCGCCTTTGATCAGGGAATTATCACGCTGTTCGACGCGCTCTTTTACCTCATATCGGTCCCCGTCATTATGTTGTGTTTGGATTGGAGGCTTGCGCTGATCGCCTTGTTACCGCTGCCTTTGATTCCCTTCATCGTCGTAAAGAATGACAAGATCATTCGCGAGCGCTATCGCGAGTCGCAGCAGAATCTGAGTGCGATTTCGGCGCTCGCCCAGGAGTCGGTGCTGGGAAGCCGAGTCATTAAATCCTTTGCCGCAGAGCAGTCGCTCACGGAGCAGTATCGCGCGCTTGGAACGTCGTATGTGGCGAGTATGCTTAAACTTGCCAAAACTGAATCCGTATTTGCCCCAAGCCTTGAGCTAGTTGTGGCTGTTTCTATGCTTCTGGTGCTTTTGGTCGGAGGGTCCTGGGTCATACAGGGTACGCTTACCTTAGGCGCTTTTGTTGCGCTCCAACGCTATACACAGCAGTTGCTATGGCCCATGCAAGCCGTTGGCATATCGATCGGGCTTTATCAACGAGCCGTTGCCAGCAGCGAGCGAACAGAGAGCGTTCTCTCTACTCCGGTCGAAGCAAGCGGAGATTCTCGTCCTGCTCTTCCCGCACTTGGAGAACCCTTGCTGGAATTTGAAAACGTTCGGTTTCGATATCCTGGCTCCGCGCAGCTGGTTCTCGATTCAATTTCGTTTACCGTTCGCCGTGGGGAGAAGGTTGCTCTGGTGGGGGACAATGGTTCCGGGAAGAGTTCCTTGCTGGCTCTGGTCCCAAAGCTGTACCTCATTGAGTCTGGCGTCATTCGCGTCTGCGGGGTGGACGTTACGAAGTGGGACCTAAAGGCATTGCGGTCACTCATAGGGTTCGTATCGCAGGACATCCTTGTGCTGAGTGGACCCATTTCTGAAAATATCGCGCTGAGTGGAGACGGTTCGATATCTGAGGAGGAGATTCGTGCGGCGAGTAAGATCGCCTGTCTTGACTCCGAAGTCGAGCGTTTGCCGGAAGGCTATCAGACCATCTTGGGCGAGCGTGGAATAAATCTTTCGGGCGGACAGCGTCAGCGATTGAGTATTGCAAGAGCAGTGACCAAGCGAGCGCCTATTTTGATTCTCGATGACGTATTCTCCTCGGTAGATTCCAACACAGAGGCGGCTATTCGCCGAGGGTTATTTGCCGAGCACGCTGAGCAGACGCAGATTCTCGTATCGCACCGTCTTTCGACCGTCCGCCGCGTAGATAGGGTGTTAGTCCTGGAGAAGGGTAGGCTGGTTCAGTCCGGCACGCATCAAGAGCTCGTTTCTCAAGCCGGCTGGTACCAGCGCTTCTATCAAGAGCAGCGTCTGGTCGAGGAACTTGAGCAGTATTCACAGGAGCTGCATAGTCGCCATGTCTAGCGCAGCGTCAACCAGTAAGACGAGCACCGCACTGCGCTTTTTCGCGCTGACGCTGCTCTATCCTCGCGCACTGGCGGTGGCCCTTACCTTTACCATTGTCGCAACTGCCGCAACGGTTGTGGGTCCACGACTGCTTGGGTATGTGATCGATGTTGCGATTTTGCCTCGAGATGCGCGCCTTCTCGCTCAATTGGTATTCTTGTACTTTGCTCTTGAAATAGTGCGCGCTGTAGCGACCGGGTTTCATTCGTACTACTTCCAAGTGCTTGGGCAGAAACTCCTGCAAGATTTGCGGGTGCGCGTGTTCGATAGAATTTTGCGTCTGACCGTTTCTCACCTCGATAAAACTTCGAGCGGCGCGCTTAATACTCGGCTCGTGAATGACATCGGAGCGCTTAGCGTATTGTTTAACGCTGGATTCGTGCGAATTATTGAACGCGTTCTCACCGTCGCATTTATTGTCGCCAGTATTCTCGCTCTTAACATCAAGCTCGGGTTGATCTGTCTTAGTCTGTTCGCTCTCTACATGGTTTTCGCGGCTTACATTAGTGGCTCTCTATATGGCGCATTTCAAGATGTCCGCATTTTCTTGAGCGACCTCAATTCCTTTTTGGTTGAGAACGTTGGGGGAATAAAAACCATTCACCTATTCAATCGAGAGCGCCGCCAAAGTGAGCTGTTCTCGGCGTTGAGCACGCGTTTGGCCAATGCGCGTCTGCGACCCTCGCTTATTTTTGCCTCTCTGCATTGCGCCATGACGCTCGTGGTCGGCTTGAGTATGTTGACGCTGATTTTGTTGGGCGGGCGAATGGTAGAGCAGGGCGAGATTCAAGTCGGCGTGCTGGTCGCTCTTATTTCGTATGTGTTGTGGTTATTCTGGCCGATTATGCAGATCGTCAACGAGTGGAATAGTTTCCTCGGTGGCATGGCTGCGGCAGAGCGAATTTTTGAAATCTTTGAATGGCCAACGGAGCCGGTTGAGGCGGAGCGAGCATCTGACGCGCGGCAGCGCCTGAAGGGATCGGTGCGTTTTGAGAATGTCTGGTTTGGCTACGACCCTCTGCAGCCAGTGTTAAAAGGCATTTCATTTGAAGTTCAGGCTGGGCAAAAAGTTGCAATTTGTGGCCCCACGGGCTCAGGCAAAAGCACCATGCTAAGCCTGTTGCAGCGTTTCTATGAAATTGACAGAGGCCAGATTCTCATCGATGGGAATTCTGTACGGAATCTCGAGCGCTCCTACCTACGCTCAAGATTGGGGGTCGTCCAGCAGGATGTGTTTCTTTTCTCCGGCAGTGTTTCAGATAACGTGACGCTGTGGAATCCGCAGCTCAGTTTTCCGCGCAGCGACGCATTGCTTTCTCAACTTTCGACAAAGCAGTTCGAGCCGAGCTCTTTGCTTGCCGAGCGCGGGGCTAATCTGTCTATGGGGGAGCGGCAGTATCTGGCATTCCTGCGCACTTTGGCTAAGGCGCCCGATATTTGGCTTGTCGACGAGGCAACCTCCTATCTTGATCCCACCCTCGACAAGTCGCTTATGATGGAATTGCAACGTGCCGCCCAGGATCGAACCGTTATTACGGTCGCCCATCGGCTGACCAGTATCACCAATTCGGACCTCATTCTTGTATTGCACGAGGGGGAAATTGTGGAGCGGGGACGCCACGAAGAGCTGCTGAAACTCGATGGTCTTTATGCAAAGATGTACCGACTACAGGCTGCACTAAGCGAGACAAAGGCTGAACAACCAACTTCATACGTGTGAGCGCCTTGCAAACTAATTCATCAGCACCGAGTTCTCCTCGTAGAATTCAATTCCCGATTTGGTGCGCCGTTCTTTTTGTGGTGCTATGCAGTCTGATCCTTATGCGCATCGGCATTCTTGCCCTGAATTGGCAGCGCCTGTGCAGAAATCCGGATTTCAATCATTACTATTTATCCGCAATGTATGCGGTGAACGGTGAAATGCCGTATGCCACGGTCGACGCGCCGCTCACGGGGGCGGGGTGGGAGAGGCTCCTTGAACGCCCCACTAATCCTCCTGCCCTGTTGATGATCAGCTCCTGGATGGGAGTCCTGAGTCCGGAAGCGGCCTGGCTTGTTTGGAATTCTCTGATGTTTGTTTTCTGTGCCGCGGTTTTCTGGATCATGATTCGTGAGGTCGGGGCTGATTGGGGACGACTGACTCGCATTCTTCTTGCCGCGATGTACTTTTCGGCATTGCCCGTTTTTCACAGCATCTGGTTCGGGCAGATTACTCCGTTCATTGTATTCCTGATTGTCTTAGGCTGGTCGTATTGGAGGCGAGGAGAAAAATCAACGGCGGCTCTGTTATGGGGGCTCTCGATCCCCCTGAAATTCTACACGTGGCCATTGCTGCTCTTTCTCATAGCACTGAGGGAATATAAAAGCGCAGGTATCGCCTTCATTTCAGGCGTCTTGCTGGCAGTCTTGCCGCTGTTCACGCTCGGCTGGGATATCTATGGGCAGTTCTATCAGTTCGCTCTACCCGTGATTGAAGGTTCCACCAAAACGCTTCCCAATAATATCAGTATAGGTGGCTGGTTTGATGTCCTGGCATCCTTGCTGCAGGTGGAGCTTCCTTTCATCCTTGTTTCCTATGTCATTCCTTTTTCCGTAATTGTTGCGCTGGTGTTTTTCGTTCGGAGGAAACCTACTCAAACCGACGCAGTTTCGTTCGATTTTTGTTTCTTTGCAGTTGCTTTGGGTGCTTTCTTCTGTGCGCCTGTTGCCTGGGATCATTATGTGTTGATCGCGTTGCCGGTGTTGTTGTTTCTGTACGGAAAGTCGGGAAGCGGAGTATGTGGGCTTCGAGGCTTGGTCGCCAGCTGGCTTTTGCTTTGTTTGTATTTCCCTTTTCCCTGGTACGGAACTCCAGCGCAGAATTCCGCCTCCACCGCATGTTATGTGTTGACGACAGCTGTAGGGCTTCTGCTGTTAGAGATTTTGCTGCTTAAGTCTGCTAGGCGAATCGACTAGGGCGCTGGTAATTCTTATGCTGCTTCGGCCTGCGGCTCGGTTACCCCGGGGCGCGTGAACTGTTCATAGAGGCTGTTGCAGCTTGCCATTACTAAATGCCACTTGGCGCGCTTGGCTAAATCAGTTTGATAGCGAGTTCTGGACAATTCCCAAATTGATAGCAGGGCTTCGCGGAATTCTATGGCACGAATGAAATCTTCCGGGCTGCTAGCTCTGCCTGCAAGGGCTCGTGCGCGAGCAAATGAGTGCAGCACGCGGATAACGCGCTCGGGTTGTATGTGATTGAAATTTTGGAGCCGTGCAAGAAGCAGGAGCTCCTTGTACACCATCCACTGCCAAATACGCATGACCATTGCCCTAAGTCCCCCTAATGCCTGGAAGAGCCACCAACTCTTCTGTGAACACTTATCGCTTCGAGGGGAGCTTTTGCTTCACTTAAAGTAGGAAATTTTCCTATGGCGAATCAGTAGGTTAGGGACTTCTTGAATTTTTGAAAGTCGTATCGATCGATGGTCCCCGGGGGGTGCCATTTGCTTGCGAGCACGATAGCGCGTACAGCCTGGATGCGCTCTTGTAGAGCCGGATGGTCTGGGCTGCGGGGTTCCTTTTCCCAGAGTTCGCCGCTTTGCGCGGAGTGCAGCAGTGCTCCAACGCTAACGCGGGGATCATATCCAGCGACCGCAATCATGGCGACCGCGTGGCGATCCGCCTCTAGCTCCAACTCTTGCCGTTCTTCCGCGCTTTGTTCGGGACTGATCGCGTGGCCGAGAATCTGATGTGACATCTCATGCGCAACAACAAAGGCGAGTTCTCCTTCGTTGCTAAGGCGTAATACGAGGCCCCGAGAAATCACCAAAAAGCCAGGTCCCGGCGTCCCCGCCATGGGATAAGCGCCGTTCAAAAGGACAATCTGGGTTTGCGCGGCGCCCATCTCTTGGGGCGGCAACGCGCGAATCAGGCGCTCCGCGATGTAGATCAAATACTCATTTTGAAATTGTCCGGTTACTTGACCATATTCCGCGACTACATTCTGCACTGAGCGATAGGTTGCCAGCTGCGCGTCCTGCGGCTTTGTTTTGGGCGCGCAAGCGCCCAAAATCAGCAGGAAACTTACAAGGCAAATGTTCGAATATCTCATACGCCTTCACGCTATAGCAGGCTGCTTCACAACGCTACTCCGAAAGTCCTCAAGCTATGATTTTCAATGTTCCGCGCAGGCTTATAGCCCGATTACGCAGGCAATATCCCTTACTTCTTTTTATGCCGGGGCTTATGCTCGGTCAGGCTGCGGCATATCTGCTAGCGGGACTTAAGCTTGAGTTGCTTTGCTGCGTCGGGCTTGCTCTTTGCGTTTGCGTTTATCTCATGCGCTCGCTGCGGCTTCTCGTAATCAGCTTTGTTTTAGGGGTGCTGTCCTCGGCTCTTGCGATCTTAGGAATGGCTCATGTGGATCTACGCCCAGACCGTTCGTATCTCGTGGAGGTACTACGAGAACCGCAAAGACCGCGCAGCGGTGAAGTTCGATTTGCTCTGGCGGCCCTCGCTGAGGTTAGCGAGGAGGGGCGCATCGTGCGGGAGTTTTCTAAACCTCCGAGGTTGTTCTGTCGAGCCGTCGACCTGCCTTGGAAAAATTCCGCATCTCAGTTTCTAGGGGCGCAGTTTGTAGTACGCGCGCGTTTTCACGCCCTCTCTATTCCGAGCTATCCGCTTTCGTATGAGGCGACACTCTTTCGGCACGGGTTTACCCATACTTGTAAAATCATCTACGCGACCGCCTCCTTGAACTCCTCTTCACGCCCCGCCATAGCCAGATTACGTGCCTATCTAAAGAAGCGGGTATTCGCGGTGCTAGGCGACGGGGAGCGCTCCGGGATCTTGTTGGCGATGAGTCTCGGTATGCGTGACATGATTAGCGATGAAACTGAGAATGCATTTAAGGTGACCGGTTTGGCGCACTTGCTCGTCGCCTCGGGATATCAGGTTACACTGCTCTTTTTCACCCTTTGTTGGATCGCTGCTCGAGTGGTGGCGTGGTTCCCCTCAGCGCAGGCGCTCCAGCATTGGAATACCATCGTCACCTTGGTGGGGCTTCTCGGTAGCGCTCTTTTTGTTGCTTTGGTCGGGATAGAAGGGTCTGTGGTGCGCGCCATGTTTGCAATTCTCTTTGTCATGAGCGGGCGGATTTTCGAGCGCAATCGCGCCTTCACTAATTCCATTCTGATTTCGCTCTTGTTGGTCTCGCTGTTGTGGCCGGGATGTTACTTTGAGCCGGGAATTCAACTGACGTTCGCCGCTTTGTGGGGCCTCGCCATGGCGGCCGACTCGTCCGCAGTTGGAAAGGTGCGGCAGTACCTCTTAGCTTGCCTGTATGCATGCATCGGAACCTCTGCCGTTTCACTGGCGTGGTTTGGTCGCATCTCTCTGTGGACGTTTTTGCTTAATCCGATCATGGCGCCGCTTGGAGCTTTGCTGGGGTGTAAGGCTGTTCTGTCTGCCTTGGTATTCTACGTTTGCGGGATCGATCCATGGGGCGTCGGCCTGCAAATGCTTGGCGTGCTACTGGAGTACTATCGCGACGCAGTATTTCTGCTCGCAAATGTTGCTGGGTTTAGCTTTGAGCTGGAGGGCATTGCGCGGGCTGCGGTTCTTTCGATGCTGGGTTTGTTGTGGGCGTGGCTGGTGTTTCGAAGCACGCTGCGTTACTGCAGGGAATTCAACATTGCGCCTGTAGCTCGATCAGAAAAGGATATGCAGATCTACTGAGAAATACAGAGAACGTGCATTTCCTTTAGGTTCTCGACTACGCGGCCAACACCTCGCACGACACAGCTTAGAGGATCGGCTGCCCGCGTAAATGGGATTCCCGTTTCTCGTTGCAGTCTCTCCGTGAGTCCACGTAACAGAGCGCCACCACCGGCCAGATGGATGCCCTGAGCGACTATATCTTGCGCGACTTCAGGGGTGGTTTGCTCGAGTGCGGTAACGACGGAGGAGATAATTGCGGAGAGGGGCTCGTTTAGGGCTTCGCGCACGAAATCGTCATTTATCTCGATCTGTCGCGGAATGCCGTTGGCAATATCGCGCCCGAACACTGACATGCTGCGCTGTCGACCAGATGGAAGCGCTGACCCAAGGATAAGCTTAATGCGTTCGGCTTCAAAGATTCCAACCTGCAATCCGAATACGCGCCGGATCTGGCGTTGCACCGCCTCATCCATTTCGTCGCCGGCGACGCGGATTGAGTGAGAGTAGATGGTGCCGTTCATGGCGAGAATTGCAACTTCGGTGGTGCCGCCGCCGATATCGATAATCATGCTGCCAACAGGGCGATCGACCGGAAGGCCAGCTCCAAGCGCTGCCGCCATTGGTTCTTCAACGAGCAACACCTTCGAGGCTCCCGAGCAAAGAGCCGCATCAATCACCGCTTTTTTCTCAACTTGGGTGATTCCGGAGGGAATGCCGATAACGATGCGCGGCTTGCGCAGACTCCATTTCTTTCGCACCTGATTTAACATGAAGCTGATCATGAGCGAGGTCATCTCGAAGTCGGCGATCACGCCGTCCTTCATGGGGCGGATGCAGCGTATTGAGCGAGAGGTTTTGCCAAAAATGTCTTTTGCAGCATGGCCGACCGCTAAAGTCTTGCCACTACCTTCTTCGATTGCGACTACGGAAGGTTCGTTCAGAATTATGCCGCGATTCTTGGCGTAGATAAGGGTGTTGGCGGTCCCCAAATCCATGGCCAAGTCGCTAGACCAAAGCGAACGCAGGAAATCACGGCTATCGGCGACTTCGATTGGCTCTAAAAAGGGGACACTAAGCCCTGCGGTGCTCATACATCATTCCCTGTTGAAGTTCTATCGGACGTGCGGACGCGGCGGTACCGGCAATCATTGCTTCAAGGCTGGTGTTGCGCGCGCCTTTGTCTTTCCAGGATCTCTTTGTAAATTCAAACTGCAACTTTGCTTTATTCACCGCGACATGCCCGCATACGGCGTTGATTTTTGTTTCGTAGAATGACGTCATCATGTTGTCGACTACGATCAAGAGATCGCCGTTCGGCAGCTTGAGCAGGGGGAAGTGCGGTGGAAGGGCTTGCTGTATAAGTCGCTCAACCTGATTGACGACTTCGATGGCATGGGCGCTTCCAAGCTGATGTTCAAGATCGTCGAAGTTCGAGGCGCGCACGCGCAGTACTTCAATCGAATTCATACCAAGAGCATCGGACAGTTGATGTGCGCGTTGAATGAAACTGCCCCAAGTCTGCTCATGGGCACCGGCGCGCATTTGTTCGAGGGATAGGTTTACGATGCGGGCGACCTCGAATGAGAACTCCTCCAAAAGCTTCCCCTGTAATTTCGAAAACGCGAAGGCCTTTTTGCTATCGCAGGCAATCACCCCCGTCAGGCGAGCGTCGCCCGACAAATGCTCGAAGGAAACGGGGATGCCAATGAAGCTTTTGAGGTTCTGATCGCTGGAATAAACGCCCAGGGTACGGCTATCGTGTTCGAACGGCGACACATGAATTGCGCGGGCATGCTTGGCTACCCATCCAATTAAACCGGAATCGCTTGGAATGAGGGCTCCGGGCAAGATCGAATTGCTCAGGGAATGAAATCCACCAACCTCGAGAACATCCGTGCGGTAAGAAGCATCTACGTTGCTTGATCCAAGCCTTACGGTCTCAGCGAACTGGTTCAGCACTGCTGAAGGCGCCAGAATGAAGCAGCTATGGGCGTCCACGACGTTGGCGCCGAAGCGAGCCAGTCTGCTTAAGTCCTGGCGAAGATTCGTTTGGAGGCGGTTTGAGTGTTCCACAGCCGTCGGACTACCGAAGAGAACTTAATTTAAGTGAATTAAAGGCTTTCTCTCAAGGTAACAGAGCGGATCGATTGCCACAATTAGGAATCTGCGGGGGGAGTGCGAAGATTTATGTCGGGATACCTGCGTTTGGCGGATAGCGAATGCTTACTCGAGAAGGGGAAAATTAGGCTGTGCGCGAGCAGGTAAGGAAAGCGGGCTCAGCAAACTGCGAACGGATGAGCGCTAGCCGAATCGCGGTCGGGTATCTGAGTCGGCTTTCCGCCTCGGAGGGATCGTAATGTAGCTCAGTGGAACAAGGATTCTGAGTGGATCCCGATCGGGGGATTCCGCTTGCTCTAAAGTTTCGGCGAGACAAGTGCTGCGGCGAGGTGCCGAGACCTGACTTTCTATTCGTCGCTACGCGAGTCCTTAGTGTTCGAAGCGCCGGCCGCGTTTACGACGACCGTTTCTTCGTCATCGCTGTCATCATCATTTTTGATAATGGGCCGTACGGGCGGCTCCTCGTCCTCATCGTGCGCGAGCTGGGGGGCTCGAGTCGCTGGTGCTGCTTGAGCGGCGGCCGCCGGTGCGGACGGAGCTGTAGCAACTGCTCGAGGTTCATGATGGTGATGGCCTTTGGCCGATTCCATTTCAAATTCGTATTCATCTGCACGTAAGCGACCGTCGGCCAGGACGAAAATCTTGACGCGGTGAACGCTTTCAAGCTTCGCAAGCTCTGCCTTCTTGTTGTTAAGCAGAAACAGAGCAGGGCCGGGCGATACGCGAGCCTTAACCAGCGATACATGTCCGACGACCACGGCGGCTTGAATCTTTCGAAGCACCTCAAGCGCGACCAATTCGGCATTCTTAAGTTTGCCCGAACCGTGACAGTGTGGACAATGCGAATGGCTTTGGCTTGCCAACGAGGCACGTAATCTTTGGCGCGACATCTCAAGCAAGCCGAACTGAGACAGGCGTCCGATTTCAACGCGCGCCTTATCGGTCCGTACAGCTTCTTGCAGTCTGCGTTCGACGGCTGCGCGATGACGCTTATCAAGCATGTCGATAAAGTCGATTACAATCAGGCCGCCCAGGTCGCGCAGGCGCAACTGGTGAGCAATCATGTCTGCGGCTTCGAGGTTGGTGCGATAGGCTGTCTCTTCAATACTTTCGCCGGTGGTCGCTTTGCCGGAGTTCACGTCGATAGCTACGAGCGCCTCAAGGGAGTCGACCACAATTGCACCGCCCGACGGAAGCTTCACTTCTCGTTTGAGCGTTTCTTCAACATGCTGCTCGATATTGAAGTGCGAGAAGATCGGTTGTTCGCTGTCGTACAGACGAACGCGTGAGCGGTAGCGCGGCATGACCTCGCCAACGAATTCGCGAACGCGATTGTACGTGTCTACGTCATCGATAAGAATTTCTCGAATCTCAGGAGTGAAATAGTCTCTGATAACGCGGGTAGCGAGATCGCTTTCTTTGTAAAGAATTTCCGGGCAACGCGCCGTCTGGGCATTCGTTACAATGCGTTCCCAAAGTTTGAGCTGCAATGAAAGATCTCGTGAAAGTTCGCTTTGCGAGCGATCGAGACCAGCCGTGCGGATGATCATGCCGATGCCGGTCGGTACTTCGAGCTCACGCGCTAATTTCTTCAAGCGCTTGCGCTGTTCGGCGTCATTAATCTTGCGAGAGATTCCTCCGCGGTCGCTTCCCGGCATGACCACTAAGTATCGACCCGGTAATGAGAGGTAGGTGGTTAGCGTGGCGCCCTTCAGCTCACGTTCCTCTTTTACAACTTGGACTACCAGTTCCTGCCCGGCATCCAGCACGTCTTGAATTCTCACGCGGCCCGGGGCGCGCTCGTTAGGGCGGCCACCACGGAAGAAGGAGGGGTGAATGTCGTTAATCTGGAGAAATCCGTTGCGTTGGGTTCCGATGTCCAGGAAGGCGGCCTGCAAGCTCGGCTCAATACGCGAGATCTTGGCCTTATAGATATTGCCCTTAAGCTTCCCGCCTACGTTCGATTCTATTTCGAGTTCGAGAAGGTCGCTGCCTTCAATTATTGCAATGCGGCATTCTTCAGCATCAACGGCGTTGATGAGCATTCGACGGTCCATAGATCATTCCTTGTTAAAGGAATCAGTCGAGCATGCTTCGCAGGGATAGCCGTTTGTCCAGACACATCAATACAGCATGATGTCGTTGGGGTCGGAAAACTTTCCACTTGTGGCGAGAGCGGTATGGATGACTGCGATGCAACGCGGGGTAGGGCGGACACGTCCGCGCCGATACCGGCTGCATGTATGCAGTAATCAGAAAAATTCGGCTCGATTTGATTCACGTAAAATTTGTATTAGGGGCTTGGAAAAACTTATCGGGTTGCTGGACTGCTAGACTGGATTCTGGGTGCTCCTCAGAGCCACCTCTTTCCTCGTCGACTATTCCGCGCTAGGGCTTCCCCTCAGGGTATGCGCCTATTCGCCTGCAACTTCCGAGTATTATCTTAGATATAGGATTAAAGTTCAAGGAGAATGGATTTAGCCTGTTTTTCGGAGATGCCGTTTTATTAATAATCATCCATTGATAAAACTATGATAATGCTCGATTATTCGAGCCATCAGCGGGGTTTTTATGCGACTTGTAATCGTACGTGGAGATGGCCAGGGGCGGGTGTTTAAGCTCGAACAAGGCAGTAATCTAATCGGGCGTTGGGATCCGGACTCCGGCGCCTTCCCTGAAATTGACCTTGAGAAAGAGGACACCGAAGCCAAGATTTCCCGTAAGCACGCGGTCGTCGAGTGTAAGGGAAGCGCGGTAACGGTCGAGGATGTTGGCAGTCGCAACGGTACCTTTATCAACCGAGGTCCTCGCCTTGAGACCGGTGTGAAGTACGATATCAAGGTCGGCGACGAGGTGATTGTTGGGAAAACCTTCCTGCGTCTCGAGAATGACTAAGTACCACCCCGAAGCTTTTTCATAGATCGCTCAGAGCCAATGTCACTGTTACGAAAGATATTCATCGTATCACTTGTTCTGCTGGGCTTTCTTACTCCTATCGCTCAAGCTGATACCCCTGACCAACTCGGAACGGCCCCGCGCAGCGCGCGTACATTGGCACGTGAATCCAGCTTGATCGGCATCCTGCGCTCGATTGAGAAGTTGGATCGTGAACTAAAGGCGAAACAGGAAGAGATCCGCAGTCCTTCCGGTGAGGGTCGTCGGCAGGAGATCACCGAACAAATTCAGTCGTTGGTAACGCGCCTCGATCAATTAAATCGAAATTTCAATGAAATAGCATCCGGAATTGATCCAGAAGTTCTAGCTTCGAAAACTGACGAAGTGAATGTCGATTGGAGTAAGGATCTGCGTGAGATTCTTAGCCCGCTGCTGAATGAAGTGCGGCGATTGACGCGGCGTCCTCGGGAGCTCGATAGATTACGAACTTCGATTGAGGAGTCTGAGACTCAAATCGGGTTGATCGATCAAGCCCACCGCGCACTTCAGGCACAGATAGACAGCGCCCCGGATGAGCGTCTGAAGTCTCATCTCGAGCGCTCGCTGCAAGAATTTGAGTCTCATCGTCAGGCACTGCAGACCCAGCTCGAGATTTCACGTCAGAAGCTTGATAAGAAGCTCGCTGAGCAGCAGTCATTGTCCGAGTCGGTGCACAATATTTTCCAGTTGTTCTTCCGTAGTCGCGGACTTAATTTGGTTCTCGCCATAGTCTCGGCGATTTTGTTTTGGCTGCTTGCGCGACGTATCCACGCTTTTTCGCGTCGATTGTTTCCGGCCCGTCCGCAGGATCGCAACTTTTATACTCGCCTGATTTCCGTTCTCTTCACCCTGTCGACCATATTTGGAGCCGTCGTTGTATTTTTAATGGCGCTCTATTTCGTTGGGGATTGGGTGCTGCTCATCCTGGCGCTTATGCTGATATTAGGCGTTATTTGGGCTTCGAAGCAGGCCGTTCACCAATTCTGGACGCATGCCACCTTGCTTTTGAATATGGGCGTCGCGCGAGAGGGAGAACGTGTCATTTACATGGGCATCCCCTGGCTGTTGGAGTCGCTGAATTTCCATACGCATTTAGTAAATCCGGAGGTGCTGGGAGCGGACATCTATGTTCCGATCCGGGATTTGACCGAGTTGCGGTCTCGAGATTTCGACGCTCGGGAGCCCTGGTTTCCAACCCGTGCCGGGGACTGGATGTTGCTGGATCGCGGCATTGCCTGCATAACTATGCAGTCTGTTGATGTCGTCAAACTGACGCTGCTTGGTGGATCTGAGGTTTCCATGCCCACTCCGCAGTTCCTTGATTTGGCGGCTCCGAATTTGTCGAAGGGTTTTCGTCATTCAATAAGTTTTGGAATTGATTACCGGCATCAGGCCATCGCCACGAGCGAGGTTCCTCAGCAGTTGCGCGCCTTCATCGAGCAAGCTGTTAGCTCAAGCCCGTGGGCGGAGCACTTGAAGTTGCTCTCCGTGGAGTTTGATGAAGCCGCGGCTTCATCGCTGAATTATGCGGTGCAAGCCGACTTCGCCGGGGACGCTGCTCCAGATTACAATAAAATTCGCCGCATGTTGCAACGCGCCTGCGTTGACGCGTGCAATGCGCATGGCTGGATCATTCCGTTTCAGCAAATCACTTTGCACATGCAGAAGACGGATCTCTAAATTGCGAAAGCTGAAAGTAGCCTGAGTCTGTGAAGTGGGGCTGTTACTTGGCGAGTAAGCTTTCAATCTGCTTGACGAGTGCCTGCGGCTTGCAAGGTTTCGTAAGCACAAGATTACATCCGGCATCGACCGCTTCCTGATGAATGTCAGGATCGTCAACAGCGGTAAAAGCAACAATCGGTTGCTTCAATCCCTTTTTGCGAATCTGACGAATACACTCCTGTCCATTCATTTTGGGCATCATGAGATCGATAAGAATGATGTCGGGTTTGACGGACTCCACGCATTCCAACGCAGAAAGTCCATCTGCGCGTCTGATGACTTCGTAGCCCTTGTCTTCGAAAAGGAAATCGACAATGTCGAGTGCCGTGACGTCGTCGTCGATGATAAGAATTTTTCTCATACCTTCCTTATGCCAGGGCGTCACAAGATGCGACAGTCCCCATAGTAGTGGATGCTACTGATAGGACAAACGTTACCGCTGCTTTGATGACAGTGTTTTGAAATTCAGCTCGCCTTGCTGGTGGCTTTGGTGGGCGATTTTATTAAGAAACAACGTGATATTAATGACCTATGTTGCAATTCTTGGATAACCCTCAATAACATGTCTTGTTGAGCTGGTGTCTGGGAGGGGCCCTTAATTTGAATTTGGGCAACTTCTTCGTTTAGATTGTTCCTTTATCTAGAGGAAATACAACGACCTGCCGACGTATACCGTGTCGAAGCGGAATCTGGCCTTCGCTAAGGGGCAGACATTTCAAGCAGGCTTCGGCTGATTTTTTGGGGAGGTTTTTGCCGCTTCATGTTCGCGCTCGAGATTAGTTTCCAAGATGGTGTATCTCAACCGGAGATGATTTTCCTCCGTCGACCGCAAGCGCTGGTCGGAGCGTCGGACTATGCGCATGTCTTTCTTGAAGACATGAAGGATCTCCACTATCAACTGCGCTTTTTGCGGGACCTCGGCCGCCGCTTCAGTTGCCGCGCAGTTGCTCCCAAAGACGAAGGGCAAGCTGCAAAGAAATTTGAGGGAACGTATGAAGGGATGACCACGGTCGACTTAGGCCCGGTCAAGATTACGGTATCGGCGCTTGATTGCGATCTCGCCCTCAAAGAGAACGAAACTCCCGATCGAGCTGGCGTGCGGGTGTTGCGGCAGGCTTGTAGTTCTCCTTCACCTCTTTTTCCGGCTGTCGTTGTTCGTGGCAATACCCCCTTGGTGATGTCTTTCGTGCCCGATCAGCCTATTTATATCGGCCGTTCTAAAGTATGCGCCCTGCGCCTGGACTCAGCGGATATTTCAGCGCGGCATGCTCGCATGGGGTATGAGGGCGGAGAATTTTGGATTGAAGATCTCGGATCTACGAATGGCACCTTTATCAACCAGCAACAGATTTCGGGCCGCGTAGCCGTTCCGGCTGGAACTCCCATCAGCTTAGGTCGAGAGATTTCAGTGTTAGGGGTTACCTCGGAAGATCAGATTGTTCGCGCCACAGCCGCTCCAAGTGAGATGCTCAAGGCTGCCCCGTCGCTTGATAACCGCTATCCAGTCTTGCTTGCGGTTTCAGAGGTGGCCCGACCTGCGCGCCTCGTGTTGCAGCCAGGCGGCACCGTCAAAATTGGACGCGATCCTTCCAGTGATATGTGGTTAGGAGCTCCGCACGTGTCGCGGCATCACTGCTCTGTTTCGGTCACGCGCAACGGGTCGGTCTCCGTTACAGATCATTCCACCAACGGCACGGCTTACGACAAGGGCCTCTTGCAGCGTGGAGAGATTCTCGAAGTGGGTGCAGATCCCACGGTGTTGGATTTTGGCGGCTCGCTTACCGTTGCAATCTGCTTGGGAGCTGAGCATGAGAAAACGTTCGCAGCTTCTCATGGCGCGGTGCACGCATTTCATAAGGCCAAGGAATCTGCGCCCAATGATACCGCACGCGAGCTGGCTGAAGTGGTTGGCACTCTCACGGGCATGCGTATTCCTGAAAGCCTCGATCCAGATCGCCAGAACTTGCGGCTGCGTGATCGTATCGTACGCCTGTATCGCAGTCTCAGCTTTGTTGGAAAGGTGACCCTGTTGTTCATCCCGTTTGCGGTCGTGCTGATGTTTTTTATGATTATAGGTTTAGTCGTTCCAATTTTTAGATAGGTTTTTACACGTAAGGAGTCCGTCATGGCTACCGATAGCACTGAGCTTACCTTTGTTCGTTGTCCTTCCTGCCGGAGTCTCGTCCCGGCTGTGTCGACACGCTGTCGCATGTGCGGCGCGGGGCTGGACGCCTCAGGTGAAGGCGAGGAAGCCGATAAAGATCAGAAGAAGTCCGGACGGGTGCGTCAGCGCACGATGTCGCAAGCGCAGAGCGAACTAAATTCTGCGGTTAGCAAACTGCGCGCATCCGAAGGCGCTGCGCCGGTCGTTGAAGCTCCGCCGGTTGTGGTAGCGCCTCCTCCTAGCGCCGCTCCGACGCCTGAGCCTGTGCGAGCGGCTGCTCCCGTTGCTCCGGCAGCTCCCGAAGTCATGGAGGAAGAGGCCAGCGAAGATCCTTTGAGTGCCTATATTGAAGAAGTAGAGGAAAGCGAGCCGGTAAAGGTCGCGGACAAACAAGGCGCGGATCGAAATGGTCATGCGACACCGAAGCCGGTGAGCGCTGCACCGCAGAGCGTTCCGACGCCGCATATTATTTCCCAGCGCGCGACTTTGACGCCTGAGCCAGTCGCTCCGGTCGCCAAGGTCGAAGCTGCTGCGCCTGTGGAGGAGCCAGTGCAGGAGGCAGAACCGCAAGTCGAAGAGGCGCCGCAGCGCGTCATCGTCGAATCGGGGATGCGTCGCCATGGAAAAGCTTCAGGCTTGTCATTTGGGCGCCCGCGCGAAGAGCAACCACAGGAAGCTCCAAAGCAGCAGGCCAAGCCGGTTCAACCCGAGCCCAAACAGGAGCAGCGTCACGAACCTAAGCATGAACACAAGCAAGAGCATAAATCTGAGCATAAGCACGATCGGCAGAATGATCAGCGCGATCGCAGCGAGCGTCACGAACGCGCCGAGTCGATCAGTTTTGCGCGCGAGGATCGTCAGCAGCAGCAACAGCGCCAGCGTGAGCAGGAGCGTCCGCAGCAGAATCAGCAGCGCCAACGTGAAGAGCCTCGTCGTGAACAGGAACGCCAGGCTCGTCCGGCAATGCAGCCTGCTAGAGCGTCTGAGGACACCCGAAAGGCAGAAGCTGCTCCGGGCCGTCTCTTTGGCTGGCTCGTGAGCTACAGTGATCCCGATGGTGCGGCCACTGAGTTGCGTGAGGGGAAGTTCTTCGTAACTGCAAGCAGCCTTAAGCAGACGGATTTGGTACTTGATGAGCCGAGCATTTCAACTCCGCATGCGCTCGTGACGGTAGGCTTAGGTGGTGGTTTGCAGGTGCAGGATCTCATGAGCGACCGGGGAGTATTCGTGCGGCGTCGCGGTGACGATACCTATCGGCGTGAGGCTGATGTGGTAGGCGTTGAGCATGGCGACTGGCTGCGATTCGGGGACGTTGAATTCCTCGTTTCGTTGATTGCCCACGTCGGAGTCAAGTGATACGACCAAGGCATGACGACAGGGAAGGTCTTTTTACAGCGCACGATGGCATCCAAGATGATAAAACTGGGATTGCTTCTGCTTTGCTTGTTGCTGAGCGGCTGTAACACCGTTCCTGTTGCCGAGGATGTTTCTCAGACTCAGGCAAACGAGATCGTCGCCATTCTGAGTGATCACGGCATTAGCGCCATGGCTTCCCGCGAATCTGGAGGCAAAGCCAAATACACGGTCGAAGTAAAACGCAGCTACTATTCCCAGGCCGTCTCGTTGCTGCATGAAAAAGGTCTTCCGGGCGAGCGCAAATCCTCATTTAACGAACTGATCTCGCAGAACGGTCTCATCCCGAATTCTCGCGAGATGGATGCCTTGAAGCTCGATCATGCCCTGGCAACCGAAGTCGAAGAGATGATGCAGAACGCGCCGGGAATCGCTTCAGCTCGCGCCATAGTGCGGCTGAATTTCTTGAAGAACGAGCAGCAACCAGCCGTGGCAGTCGTCGTGCAAAGTCGCCCGGGGGCAGTCGTGAAGCCCGAAGACTTGGTTACCTTAATTTCGCAAATTATCCCCGGAATACAGAAGGAACGTGTCACCGTTTCTGTCTCTTCTGCTGCTGAGACTGAAAAGCTCTCTGGTAGTGAAGGTGTATTTAACGATAATGGAAGAGTCTTACGCGTTCCCTTGGCACCGTTCTTCTTCTTCTGGAGAGTGCCTGAAGACGATTACAATCAAATCGCGCTGCTGTTGTTTGCTTGCATCGCCGTTGTCGCAGGAGTGGGAGCCGTGTTCGGGTACTGGTACGGCTACTATCAGCATTCCAAGCAGTATTTTGATACGACACTGCCGGAAGTTGTTCCAAGAGCAGCGCGTGCTGAACGGGCGCGCCGCGAAATCAAAAATATTGAAGAGGGAGGCGCACCGTAATGGACGCACAAAGATTTCGATCTCTCGCGCCGCGTCAACGTGCCTTGGTTGCCGTCGCTCTGCTTTTAGATGGACGTGAAGCCGAGGCCTACTTGGAGATTGATTCCGTCAATGGAGAGGGGCTCAAGAAGGCCGCTGCTGATTTGGCAGGCCAGGATCCTGAAGTTCGCATGCCCTATGTTGGCTCGGCCTTGCGTGCAGCATTGAAGGAAATTAAGTGAGGCCCACGTGGCTAGAAACGAGGGCGAAGGAAAAGTATTAACTGCGGGCGCCGGGGAACCGGAAGTCGCAGCGGTAGGAGAACAGGAAGAATATTTAAAGACAGTCTCACAGGAATTGAAACGTCGCGAGCAGCGCTTAGCGAAGGCTGAACAGGAGATTCAGGAAATTGAGTTTGAGTTAACAAAGTTAAATTCGACGCGGGCCGCTCATCGCGGGGATGCGTCGGGAATGAGCAGCGCTGAAGCCTATAAGCGCGCGCTGCGAGAGCGAGTTGCGAAAGCTCGCCAAGCAAGGCAGGAAGCCTTGCAGGACGTAGAGAAGGCCCGCGAACGAAAACGGGCTGTAGAGGAAGAATTGAGTGTGTTGCGGAATGATCCGACGCACAGGGAATAAACTTTTGTAGCTTATGAATCAGCAGGGAACAACAGATGAGGCCGTAGCATTGACGCCTTGGGAAGCCGGGCGGTACGTGCGTAAGCTCGATCCACGCGAATCGCGTTACTCGCGCGGCTTTTTGCGTTGTCGCCCTGAGAAGTGGTTCCCGGGATTTCCGACTCACTGGCTGCCGCTTGCCCATTCCTTAGGTGTTGAGCTTAAGGCCATCGAGGTCAAGCCGATGCTGGCATTCCCTTCAGGACTTGAAGTCTCGTACGGGGGAACCGTCGATGGGGAACCGATTCGAGTTGCTGTGGATGCTGCCTCGTGTCGAATTTTATTGAATGCGTTTGTTCCAGGTTCGAATCCTGCCGGCAATGAAATCGTGATTGAGTACCTGGCGCGCCGGTTTATGGCCAGCCTCGCCATGTCTTGGAGCGGGCCGCAATCATCGGTGGTGCAGTTCGACTCTCAGGCCGAACATCGTGAAACCGATGTGGCCGGCGTTGTTAAGTTCACGGGCTCTGTGAATGGCGATCAGATTGTCATTTGGATGGCACTAGGGAAGTCTCTGGTCGAGAGACTCGACGGCCTATGGCGCCGACAGGTGCAGTCGACGGTTAAGCCGCAAGAGGGCGGAGCCAGTGTAAGTATTGAAGTTTCGCAATTGGCAGTACCGCCGACGATGCTGGTCGATTACCTCAAAGCCGGCACGATTATCGATCTCGAAGTTCCGCTCGGGGATTCGGTTACCTTGCGTTTGGGAGGCAAGGCCTGGCAGGTCGCACGGCTTTGCGATATCGACGGTAAGGTAGGGTTTGAAACCTTGCCCGGCCCGGTCGCTAGCCCGGTTCTCCCGGAAGGAACTACCCGTCTTTCGATTCAGTTCGGGACAGTGACGCTGGATGCCGCCGCTATGGCCGAAATGGCCCAGCCCGGAGCAATCTGGGGCAGTTCTATTCCGCTTAGCGACGTAGTTCAGCTCATCATTAACGGCGAAAAAGTTGGAGCAGCCACCCTGTGCTGCTATCAGGGACGCTTTGCTATCACCGTAGCGTAGCCGCTGCCGGCCGGACATATCTAAGGCGGTCGCAGGCCCTTAAAATAGGGAATAGCCAGTCCGAAACCCATCTCCTATCATGTCGGCATGGACATTTTACCTGCTTATCTGAGCGGCTTTCTAGCTGTTTTATTGCTCACCTCGTTTGTGAAGATTTTCACTTCCCTACATATTTTGCGTGCGGGGATTGGCATCCAGGGCGGAGCTTTTGGAGTAGTGACGGTTGCCTTGGCCTTCGCTCTCTCCCTTTTTGTGATGGGGCCGCAGCTTAAGGACTTCGGGGGAGTGGAGGGTCTAATTTCTGGATCACAGAAAGGTACTCAGCATCTCGAAGAGCGCTTTCGCCCATTTTTGGAAAAACACACACGTCCAGATATTCGCTCGCGCTTTGCTGCGCTTGCCACCAAACTAGCGGCGGCTCCGAGTCCAGCGCCGACGCTGTCGAAAGACGGCAGCGCGGGTCCTGTTGCCGCGCCTAAAACTGCGGAAGAAAGTTTTGCCTCGTTGATCTCCGCCTTTTTGGTGTCGCAACTTCAAGAGGCCTTCCAGCTCGGCCTGATTTTTCTCATTCCCTTCGTCGTGATTGATCTTCTTGTAACGAATGTGTTGATGGCATTGGGGGTCGTTCAGATTTCGGCGATGAGTGTGGCTTTGCCGTTAAAGATTCTTCTCTTTTTTGCCGTCGATGGTTGGGCTTTGGTGGCAGAGAAGTTGGTAGGAGGCTACGCATCATGAATGCTGGAATCGAGTATGACGTGTTGGTCGCCGGTATTCGCGCGTTACTGTTGATTGGCCTTCCGCTCATCGCGGGCATTACTCTTATCGGGGTAATTGTCGGCTCGTTGCAGGCGGCAACGACCATTCAGGAACCTGCTCTCGGGTATGCCGCTCGCATCGCGGCGCTCCTGATCGTGCTCTATCTGCTATTCCCTGCCTTTGCTCGAACTTGCACCAATCTAGCCGAATTAGCTTTCCGCTGAGGATGGATGAGCGCGGTATTCGTCGTTCTCGTCATACTGAGTTTTCAGATTCCAGCGGCGCTCGGGCTGCTTGGGCTTAGTCTGGCGCTCGACATATTTTTGACTGGGCTAGGAGCTCCACTTACGTGGGCACAAGCGCTTGCGATAGCGGCGCTGCTTTTTTCCTTACCCTTAGCGGCCTTGCTGTCCGGTATTTTCTTCGATCTTTTTGCCGGGTCGAAGTGTCGCTTGCGATCCTTCTCTTTGCTGTTACCGGTATTGGCCTGCTCTCTGCTTTTCGGTTCGGGTTGGTGGATGCAGTTTGCGGAAGCTGCGATTTCGGTCGGGCGAGATACGGCAGCGCCTTCGCTCTTCTTACTTTTTTCTTCAGTTCTTAGCGCGGTAGTTTTTTGTGCGGGCTTGGTAACTTTCGTGGCGATGGCGTTAGAGTTGGCCTTTGAGTTGCCGGTGCGGTGGTTTGAAGGTGCCTGGCGTGCGCGGGCGCACTTGGCCTTGGAAGCGTTGCGGCCCATTTCGATGGTGATAATACTTTCTCTGGCGTTTAATTTGATTATTGGTCTCTGTGCGCATGAGCTGTGGCCGGCCGCACTGGCAGCGCGTCTATAAGAGATTTGTGCATGCTCGAAAAAACTGAATGGCCGAATGAAGCGAAGCTGAAGCGTCTACGTGAAGAGGGCGTTGTCGCGATTAGTCCATTCTCCTGCCGCTGCGTGTTCACTCTGACGTTTCTCTGTACTTTATGGCTTGTGCGGAGCTCGCTTTCCTCTATCGCAGCCGATCTGCAAACTGCTTATACCGCCGGAGCGTTTCCCCTCTCGGTAGGGAGCGCGGTTGCCTCACATCTTACGCGCGCCGTGCTCATTCCTTTGTTGGCTGCCTTTAGCGTGTCGGTTCTGTGGGGCCTGTTTCAGACGCGATTCCTCTTTCGCTTTGGACTTGTGGCGCTTAGCTTCGAGCGTCTGCATAAAATCCGCTTTCCTAGCCCGCTAGGTCTTTTTGGTAGGATGTGGGTGACAGCTGTGCTGGTTTTGCTCATGTTGGCAGGGGGCTTGTTGTCTGCCCGTTTATGCTGGACGGGGATGCTGTATTTATTAAACAATGATAGACTTTATCTCAGTTCATGGGTGCAAGGATTTGCGCAGGCTCTTCTGATACCTGTGAGTATCTTACTCGTGGTGCTGGCACTCCTGAGTTGGTTTGTTTCGAAATTTCTGTTCCTGACTCGACATCGCATGACCCGTCAGGAGTTGGAAGGCGAAGCTGTTCAAAGTGATGTAACGCTATGAAGAAATCTTTGTGCTCTAACCCCGAGCCTTTTTCCTTGTCACCGCTGTTGGCGCTCTTGCCCGTCAGGGGCCAAGTCGGAAAGCTCGAGGCGCTTACCTCTTCGCTCTTTGCCCGCTTTGAAAAAGTTTTGGCATTGCAGAAGGAACTGGAGCTCAACCCCGATTCTTCGGAACTTTCACGTCGCCCTGCCAGCGAGGCCGCCATGCTACGGCAAGTTCTTGATTGGCTGGCCGTTAAGCCCGGTACTACGGAGGGCTCATGAGCAACGAACCGGTTCGTAAGCGTCAACCCTCTGAAGTTCTAAAGCGTGGATATTCCGATGAGGAAATCGCGAATATTTATGAGCTGGGTAGACTCTCCTTGGAGAATGGAAACCTGCGCCGCGCTGAAGCGATCATGAACGGACTGATCGAGGTGGCTCCCGATTTCGCGTGCGCCTGGCTCGGAATGGCCTATATTCACATCCAGAATCGCGATTTTGAGGCTGCCCTGCAAGCTACGCGTCAGGCTCTTAAGATAGATCCTCACTTCAACGAGGCCTTGCTGTATCTCGTGGCGTGTTTGCTGACGACGGGAGATTACAGCTCGGCCGGCACCTACCTCGGCGAGCTTGGAGAACTAATCGAGAGTGGCGGATTGGATGATCCTGGGATGGTTCGTTTCTATCGCACGCAGATGGCGCGTTATCAGAATCGCTAACCCTCGTCTTCTTCGGTATAGACCAGTAATTTTCTAAAATAGATATTCTTAATCAAATCTTCGTCGCGGAACGACTGGTTCATGGCCATGACGAGCTGAGATTTTAGATGTTCGATTCCGCCGGGGCGCTTTACCTGTTGCGCCGTAAAGCCGGCTGATTCCATCACGATGGCGTCGCGGATCTTGCCTTCTTGTCCGCGTAAGAACTTTTTAGCGCCGGAAGCGCTGGTGATTTCGCCATTTGAAATAGTGGTAACGGCGCCGCCGTCATATTCCAAGTCTATTTCCGAATCGATGTATTCGGAATTACTTCGCAACGTCATCAGGACCTGTCCGAGGTAGTACACGCCATCGCCAAGTCCGCCTTTGCTGCCCTTGGTGTTTTTCCCGAGAACTGCATTTATCGAGTCGGTGGTAAGACGCGTCACTGGCGTGAACATGCACAATCCGGCCACTACCAGCATGCCCACGAAAAGGGTGAGCGCCAGCTTGGTGTCTTCTTGAGAAAGAGAGTACCAAGCGTCTTTCTTTTGCGTAATTTGTTTTCTGTCGTCGCCCTTTGCCATGCCTGGAGGAAGGGGATCGACGGCTCGGCAGTTTTTCTTAATGCTTTGCCGTATTAGAAGTCAGTTAATTTTCGCAGCTTGTCGCAATCTAATACGATCGAGAGCGCACCGCAGGGGTGCGAAACGCTGCGGGATAATCCGCAGCGCGAGAGGAATAAAATTTGAATGGGCAGGGATCTCGGCTGTTTAGGAGCGAGCTCGGGGCAACCCTTATTTTTTCTTGGTGCTGTCCGATTCCTTGGCGTCATCTTCGGTTACGATTCCGGCATCGACGGCCATCTTTACCGCGCTCTTTAGGACTTCTTTGCGTTCGGGGCTCATCGCGGAATCTTCGAATAACTTCTCCGCTTCTTCGTTGATAAGACGCATCAAGTTCTCGCGCTCGGCCGTGGACATGATGCGCGTAGCGCGCCGCTTTCCGATCGCTCCTGGGCCTTTGACCGCACCGACTGAAGAGGTGGCTTTTACACCGCCGACGACGCCGACAGAATCTGCTCCTTGCACGTTACTTGTGCTGCCGGTGCCTTTGATGGCTCCGATTTTTCCATCGTCAGATTTTTTGCCCATGGCTCACTCCCTATCCAGTAACTTGCTAAACGGCCCGGCCGGGTCGGTTTTTCGTAACTTAATACTGATCGCTTTAAGACCCGGGCGCACCTTGGGAGGCTGCGTCGGTTTGCCTTTCGCAAAACTCTTGGAGAGAAATAAGAGCAGCACCTTGTGCTCACGAATCACATTGAGCTCATCAGTCTCCCATTCTGTGGCCAAGTTACGCATAGAACTGCCTTCCCAGTACAGCTTCCACACCATTACTTGGTGCACCGGCTCAAGCTCTGCGACGTACTCAACCATGCGTTTATAATCAATACGCTCATCCGGCTGGTCGCTGGTCATGCCCTGCTTGAAGGCAATGATGCTGGCTCCAACGAGCAATTCTCTAATCGCTGAGCGTGCGCCCTCTTCGCCGTCCCCGTAATCGTCTCCCGAGGGGAGCTCTCCGACTCGTAGTTCGGGGAAGACGTTGAACAATTCTGCGGAAATTTCACGCGAACGCTGCTCGGCGTTAGAGACGCTGCCGCGTTTCCAGCCACGCGAGCGGCGCGCGGCGTCTGTTGAGGCTTCATGAATGCGCTTGCGGGCGTAGCCGCGGAAGGGCACCCCGCGCGCCGGCTGAAAGCGCCGGGCGCAAAAAATGAGGGCTTCCATGGCGGCCCCATCCAGGCCATCCAGGCGCCAGTCCATGTTCCAGGAGCGGGCTACGGAACGGGCAATCGACTCAGCCCAGCCCTGGTGCTCTAAAACCAGGGCATTAGCCTCCTCAATCGTTAATACGTCGGTAGTCTCTGTCGCCAACCTACAGGCCCCCCTTATGGGTCGTTGTTTCTAGCATGATACTTAATTTTTTTGTGTAAATCCAGATGCTTATAAAAAAACTGAAGCGTTTCTAAGCCCCCGGAGGATGAGTGTGTGTAAGCAACGCTCGTCGGAGATAGCTCGTGAATAGTGACGCATTAGCAGGATATCTGGGTTCGGAAAAGCAGCTTAACCGCCCCGATCTCGGACACGCGCTCAGACATGACTTGTACGCGAAGGTAGAAGCCATTTTGAGCAACAGTGACCAGATTTCTGACTCGAATACGCGCCTTCTCATTCAGGCTTCTTGTCTCGACGTAATTAGCACTCTTGAAGATGTTATCCAGCGCTTCGGACTCGATCGAACGCTGCAGTAGGTAAAAAGATTTTGGTTTTTTAACGGTTAACGGACGGGGATTGAAACATGAACGCAATGCCAGCACGTAATTTGAAGTTCAAGGAAAGTGAAGAGTTCGCAACGACCATCACTCCTTTGCGCAAAAATAACCGTAATAACAAAGTGATTGAGCTGCCCCTTCCTAAAAAGGCAGCCAAGGCTAAGACTCTTTCGCCACGCAAACAAGAAGAGCTCGTGCTGACGTATCGCATGAAGGCTCGCAAGCTCGCTCGCAGCATCCTTCGTAAGTGGCATGCGCGCTTGGACTTGCAGGAAGTCGATTCCGTAGTTGATCTTTCTTTGTGTGAAGCCGTTCGCCGCTATAACCCGAACAAAGGCGCCAGCTTCATGACTTTCCTCTTCTATCATATGCGCGGAAACTTGATTCGTGCGGTCGCTTCCGCTGCTACCGCCAATGCAGTGCCGCTCCCACAGGTTGAAGACGCTTCAGCCGGTGCGAAGTCCGAGCAGGCTAGCTATCGCGGAGTTAATGCTATTGAAATCGCGGAAGCTCTTTGCAGTCATGATTATGTGATGCCCGATGAAATGCTTCTCAAGAAGGAAATGGTCTCGATGAGCCACGGTGCTTGCGAGAAACTTGATTCTCTCGAAAAGGAAGTTATTTATCGCATATACATCCAAGAGCAGCAGCTCATGGATATCGCCAGCAGCCTTGGATACAGCCGCTGCCATATTTCGCGAGTAAAGAAGAAGGCTCTCGAAACGTTATACGGTGACATGTCCTCAGCTATCCACAAGGGAGACGAGGAAAGCGCATTGCAAGCCCGCCCGGACTTCGACGATGAAGACGGAGCAGGTGAGCGTCGCAAGATTCATCGCCGCCGCCCGCGTTCACGCAAGGCGGTAAGAGTTAACCAGGAGATAGGAATAGAAGTGCACGCTCAATAGAGCGCAGCTAGACGAGCGCAAGATCAGGCAAGCACCACGGCTTTTACTCTGGGGAATGAGTTAAAGCGTGGTGCTTTTTTTGTGCTTGTTCGTGAGAAACACCTTCCCGCTGCCGTGAGATTTTTACTCAGCAAAATATTCCTTTTTAATTCAAAGTATTTACGCACTTACACAAGCGTGAATTTATTTTCACAAACAGCCGACTATCCTAGGGTGGTGTATCGAAGTATCGCCACAGCTTAAACCCTGAAGTTTAGGGAATGGTTCTTGGCAATTACGTTGGGTCTTAACATATCGGCACTGCGTACCACGCGCTACTTAGGGCGCGCCGATAGTGATCTATCTACCGTCTTTGAGCGCCTTTCCTCGGGGCAACGGATCAATCGCGCCGCCGACGATGCGGCAGGGCTCGCTATTGGAATGGGCCTTACGAGCGGCGCACGAGTACTGCGTCAGGGCGTACGTAATCTGAACGATGGACTGAGTTACCTGAACATTGCGGACTCGACGCTTGAACAGCTCAACAACGTCGTGACACGCCTTATCGAACTGGCCGAGCAATCTGCCAATGGTTCCTTAGGCTACACCGAACGCAAAGCTTTGAATCTTGAGTCGAAGAAACTCAAAGATGAGTATGTGCGTCTAGTCTCCACAAGCACCTTTAACGGGCGCAATGTTTTTGATGGAACGCAGGGGCAGCTTCGTCTGCAGGCTGGAGTGGGAATTGACGGGGGAATTGGTGCCAGCATGGGAGGTGCTGTTGGCTCGGGGAGTTTCGCAAGTTTAGGCTATCATTCAATTGCCACCAACCGGACCACGCGTGCGCAGACGGCGGATTTGAATGGCGATGGGAATGTAGATCTGGTCTCCGGTGGCAACGGCAAGCTGATCGTGGAACTGGGTAACGGTGACGGCACCTTCACTGCGAGCACTGAGTATGCAACTACGGGCATCGTACAGGCTGTGCGACTTGCCGATATTAATAGCGACGGCATATTGGACATGGTCGCTGCTGCCGCGTCGGACATCATAACGGCTCGTCTGGGACAGGGAAACGGTACCTTTGGTTCTGAAACTGTGGTGGGCAGCAGTGTTTTTCCAACTGGAGCATCGCTTCAACTAGAGCTGGGAGACCTCAATGGGGATGGGAAAATGGATTTCGTGGCAACTTCGTCGCTGGGTGAATACCAAGCTTATTTGGGTGATGGAAAGGGTTCATTTAGCGCTCAGGGAGTGCAGACGTTCAATGACGGCGGCGGGCACTTCTTTCATCTGAGCGATGCAAACAATGATGGGGTTCTTGATATCATATCTACCTATTCCAATGGAGGCCTGCATGCTGAGGTTAAGCTCGGCCAGGGCAATGGAACCTTCGGCGCTTCCGTTGATACGTTAATCACCTCGGGAGTGATTAACTACGGAGAAACAGCTGACCTTAACGGTGATGGCTTTGCGGATATGGTTACCATGGATGGTTCAACGGGAAATGCAATCGTAGCCCTGGGGGATGGGGTCGGTGGATTTAAGTCATCACAAAATTTAGGCGGCATATATGCTGCGGCCGAAGTAGCAGATTTCAACGGTGACGGGAAATTAGACTTTGTTGCGGTGGGTGACGACGCGACTTTCTTCTTGGGTAATGGAGATGGGACGTTCTCGCAAGGGGCGACTTCCACAATTCAGCTACCTGTGGGTAGCCCGAACGGAGTGCAGGCCCCAAGCGGTGTCAGTGCCGGGGACTTCAATAATGATGGTGTCCTTGATCTGCTGGTTCCCAGCTACTCCGGAGTCGGAAATAACGGCTACCTTGAGGTGCTGACTGCCGGAACAGTCGACGGAGTATCGGCGCTGCTGAATTTTGATCTTTCGAGTGCTGCCGGTGCACGGCAAGCACTGTCACAGTTGCAGACCTCTCTTTCCAATATCGCAAAGCAGCGCGGACAGATTGGAAGCTTTCAGAGCCGCGTCAGTGCCGCACTTCAGGTAGTAAGTGCCTCAGGCGAAAACTATGAATCCGCTAGTGCTCGAATCCTTGATGTAGATGTTGCGGCGGAGACCGCCAAGCTTGCGCGCACTCAAATTCTGAAGCAAGCAGGCGCAGCCGTTCTAGCACAAGCTAACCAGATTCCGGCGCTCGCTCTACAGCTCCTTAAAGTCTAGTC
>JAFLCA010000149.1 GCA_017302875.1 Deltaproteobacteria bacterium | reverse complement strand
CTCCGAGCCGGGCTCTGTGCCGTCCTCGTTGAAGTTACCGATGAAGGCGCTGCGCGAGTCATTGCGCCGAAAGGAGCGCCTGAGTGTCGCGGAATTGAATGGCCTGGAGTATGGCGCTGTGAGCGCGGGGGTTCCTTTCTTGATGCTTGCTTCGGGGAAGGTGGCTCTCAGTGATCAAAGCTATAGGCTCCTCAAAGACTACCTGCAGGCCATACATCGGGGCGGATTCTCGTTAAGCCTTTCTCAGTCTAGCCCGCTTTTCTTTACCGATAGAATAGAGCCGATAGGCGAGGGAAAGGCGATCTCCCTGAGTGCCGCGCGAAGGAAGTCGGGGGAAGAGGCGTATGCGATGTTCATCTGTCCCGAGGGGAATAAAGCGAAGCCAGTCTCACAGGGAGAAGTTACGTCGAGTGCTGTCGAAGCGCCCAAAGCCGAACGCGTGCTAGCAAAAAAAATAGCACCGAGCGCCGAGTTATCGAGCCCAGTGAAAAAAGGGCGGAAAGCGCCAAAAGCAGATGCAGAGTCGCAGACGACGGTGCTTCCACCAACATCGCCAGTCCTGGCTCCGCTTCCCAGTTCGGGACAGATAAGTGTCGGTGTAGCTACGGTTGCCGAAGCGGGCGCGGTGGCCTCAATGCAGCAGTCTTCGCAAAATGGTACCGCTCCCAAGTCGCCAAGTACTTTGGAGGTTTCGACAGGCGATCGATTCGAAGTGGCGCCTCCTCCGTTGGTTAAAGAGGAGGCTTCAGAACCTCCGCCCCCACCTCCTCAGAAAGCGCGAAAACTGGGAACTGCGCGGGCCGCCGTGGCGTCAGTTGTCGCTGAACAGCCCCCGCAGCAGCCGAAGGACGTGATTGCTCCAGTTGATGACAACGAAAATGTCGTTTCCCTCGGCACTTCCCCTGCTCCTATTCAAAGCGAGGCGTTGGAAGTTTCCTTTGGTCTGGAGATTAACAGGATTGATCTGGCAATAGGGCGGCTCTCCAAATCGACAAACTTTACTGGGGATTTGAAGACCACTGAGATATATGGCCGGACGCTTAAGGCGCTGCGAGAAGCGCTTGCCCTCGGGACTCTGCCCGCCTGGATAGATGGCGATAAGCATGAGGAATTGCCGATGCTGCGTGAGCGAGTGCAAAAAACGCAATTAAATACTGGGCCGATGATGTCTGGAGACATTCGCTTGCTTTCGGCGTCTCTTCAAGGTACCCAGCGGGTTGTGCAGACTCGATGGTCCTCGCAGGGACAAGCTAATGCCAATGCTCGAAACGAGGTGTTGATGCAGCTTGAGATGCTACATCTTCTTAGACTCCCCGAGATTAAGGGAGCAGCGCAGCGCAGTTTCACTGCGGCTGTTCTTTCTACTATTGCTTCATCCACCGCGAAGTTTCTTGAAAGCGCGCCTTCCTAAATTTGTCAGCGCCGCTGCCCTATATCCAAGGACTTAGGCGCGTTTCTTAGCCATGCTGCTTGAGATATACTCAGCGTTCAAGCTTTGCGTAGTTGTTGCTTTCGCTCATGAGTCCTACTCCGCTTTCTAACACCCTTTCTGCTCTGCAAAGCACTGGTCCTGCGGCCTCTTTCCCGCTTTCGCGCGAAGTTCTAACGGCACTGCCCGTCAATTCTCAGATCGCGCGTCTGGAGCAGGGGATTGTGCAAATCGTATTCGAGTCCGCAGAACGCCAGCATTTTGGAAGTGGTGTAATTATCAATGAGCGTGGGCATGTGCTTACTGCCCTGCATGTTTTGGAGCCTGACCCCGCTGTTCCGTGGCAAGCGCCGTATGCCTTGGTATCCACCGGCGCAGGGCCCGTGAAGCTCCCGATTCGCATACTTAAAGTTTCGCCAAGTGAGGATTTGGCTTTGGTGGCCTTGCCGGAGCAGCGAACCTATCGCGCAATTTCGATTCTGGATAGAAATATTGAAAGTGGAGAGACGTTATTCTCGCTTGGATTTCCAAAAGGTGTGAAGGAAATATCCGTCGGGCAAGCGCTCTTTCCTTCCACGGACCCTGAGGTTCTCGAGACATTTGCGACATTTAGATCGAAGTGGGAGACCCTCAATTATCGTTGCGCGATTCTCCTTGTCGACGTGCTCGGTGGGCACGTTCAAAATGGAAATGTAGTGAGTACCAATCAAATCGAACATGGAAGTTCGGGCGGAGCGATGCTGAGCGCGGACGGGCGATTGGCTGGGCTAGTGGTTTCCTTTAAATCCCGCATGCGCGAATTTCAAGAAGATTTGCGAGAGGTTTCCTCGGTGGATTTAGGCGACTATAACTTTCCAGAGCGTGTTGCAGTTTCACGGTCGACCGCGCAGCTCCGATCGTTTATTACATCTAGATAACGACGCCACGTAGGCACTGTTTTTTTGAGGCTGTTATCGGCACCTTTAGCGCCACTACCTTTTCGGGCCCCCTGGGGCTTGTCCTGATACCAGATCGAGACACCATTGAGCGGTCTTTTCGACTCGCTGCGAGTGTACTTCCCGCCGAATCAGAATATGTGTTGTCTCCTGGCGCAGTTCCGCACGTGACTCTTTATCACGGCAAGCTAAAGGATGTTCCCATAGCAGTGGTTGCGAGCCTTGTTGATAGGATCCGGCAATTGCTGCTGGGACACAAATTTGTACTCTCTGAGGTGGTGGGATTCGGTGGAAACTTTATTTTCTGGAATCTTAGTGAGGTGGGCTCTGACATTAAGCAGCTGCAATCTGCTCATGAAATAGCATTGGAGCTTGCGCAGTATTTAGATCCCACGGCCTTACCCAAGGCTACGACTGAAGAGGCTCTAACGTTAAGCGAGGAGCAGAAAGAGAACGTACGTCGCTTCGGGCATCCTCTGGTACGCAATTTATTTCTGCCCCATATCACCCTGGGGTTCCATCCCGGCGTTGCCAATGTGAAACCACCTATATCGACTGAAGAGGCTACTCTTACGGTTGCTTCAGTTGAGTTCGTTCGGATTGGGCATCCCGGGCGGGTGGAAGAAGTGCTGGGGATTGAGTGAGCGGCGTAGTTCTTTAAGCTAAGATGCTTGTCTTTCGATTGAGTGCGGGTACCTTAGCTGACTTTCACGAGTTCAACGCGGCGGTTCTTCGCTCGTCCCTCCTCGCTATCATTGTTTGCTACGGGCTGGGAGTCTCCTTTTCCCTCAGAGGTAAGTCGAGATGCTGCAACTCCTCGCGAAACGAGCGCTGCTACGACAGCCTGCGCACGTCCCTGAGAGAGGTTTTGATTGTGCGCCTGGCTTCCGGTGTTGTCGGTGTGGCCGACGATATTTACGCGTAACGCAGAATCTTCGTTGAGAGCTTTTCCAATTTCAGTCAGCACCACGTCGCTTTCCGGCTTAAGATCGGTTTTGTCCACGTCAAAATAAATCCCATACAGAGATACTTTTCCCTGGCTTTGAAGCTGCTTCAAAATATAGCTGACGTCCTCTTTAACCATTCGACCAGTAATCGCTTTCGGAGCTACGAGCTGCACAAGTACAATTACTTCCCCGGCATTGAGCTTCACCAGGCTGCCGAAGTACTCGCGAGTAGCACCAGCTTTCCAGGAGCTTTTGACGGTGAAAGATTGAACGAAGAGATAGCTTTCCGAGTCTCCCTCCGCACGCTTTAGCAGAAGATCACGATCGTCTCCTGCGGATTCGGCCCTCGCTATGGGGCTTGAATCCTTCAACACGGTGAAGCCTTGGTCAGCGTAGCTCTTCTTGTAATTCTCGATAACTTCTAAGGGTGCATTGCCGGGAGCCAGTCGATATGCAATCTGAACGACCTGACCGCGCGGCTTTAGATTTCCGCTAAGCGGTAGCTCGGCGAACTTTTGAACTTTCTTCACTATTGCTTCTGATGATTCAAACTTTAGAAGTTCGAACGGCAACTGTACTTCTTGCCCCAAGGATGTTTCCTTATCTGCGGCATACGCCGGAGTCGTAACGGCGAAGGCCAAGCAAAGGCTCAAAAAATACGGGACGAAGGCAACTCGCATTGGGATCCCCCTAATAAAAATGAAGCGGGCAGCTGACCGAATCAAGGTAGTTCAGCTATAGGGAGAGTTTCAATATGAAATTGAGGCAGTGGGGAAGCTTTTTAGAAATGTAAGTGCCTAAATTACTTGGTCTGATAAAAAGGTAGGCGAAGACCTTGACTACCTATCTCTAGGTAGGTAATACTCTATACATGGCCGAACGAAGCACCGCTGATACCATCCTCGACGTCGCACAGAATCTCTGTCAGACGCGAGGCTTTAACGCCTTTAGTTATCGCGATATTGCGAAGGAGCTGGGCATAAAGACCGCCAGCATTCACTACCACTATCCGACTAAGGCTGACTTAGGTGAGGCGCTTCTGATTCGTTATCGCCAGAAGTTTGCCTCGGAGCTTACTAAGATTCGCGCCGAGAACGACGATGCTCGTAAACAGCTCAAGTGCTTTTCTAATTTGATAGAGAGTATTCGCAAAGACGATAAGCTTTGTCTTTGCGCGATGTTATCCAGCGATTTCGAGTCGCTTAGCCCCGGTATGAAGAAGCAGCTCAAGGAGTTTTTCAGCGACGCTGAAGCTTGGATCGAAGCTTGTTTGCTGGCGGGAAAGAAGGACGGCAGTTTCTCGATGTCGAAGTCACCGAAGACCGTCGCCCAGGTTTTCTTGGCGACGCTTCAAGGCATGTTGATCTGTTCACGAGCTTTTTCTGAGGATGAGCGATTCGAGAATGGGAGAGAGGCTCTTTTTTCGATGCTTAGCTAAGCAGTTTTTTTTAACTGGTTTATCTATCTAGCAGTAGGTAGATAAACTAATATTAGGAGAAAATACTATGTCACGCATACAACCTCTAACCAACCCGACGGGAAAGGCTGCTGAGCTTTTGGGAATGGTTCAAAAGAAAATGGGGCGAGTACCAAACATGATGTCGACCCTGGCAAATTCGCCGGCGGCTTTGGAGATGTATCTCACGATGAGTGGGCTTCTGGGTGGGAGCTCGCTGTCAGCCCAGGATCGAGAGAGATTGGCGCTTTTGGCGGCAAAGAAGAACGCCTGCGGATACTGCGAGAAGGCGCATACGGCGATCGGCAAGCACGCGGGACTGTCTGAGCAGGAGATCTCTTCGGCAAAAGACGGGGTCGCGCAGGATGCAAGGGCGCAGGCATTGTTAGCATTCTCGGCGGCTGTCCTGGAGAAGAAAGGGCATGTATCAGATAGTGAGTTTGCCGCAGCAAAGCAAGCGGGCCTCAGTGATGCGGAAATTCTAGACGTGGTGGCAACGACGTGTCTTAATATTTATACGAACTACGTCAATCACGTTGCAGATCCGGTCGTGGACTTCTAATAGGAGAATATAATGAAAACGAATGTTGGAAATACTGATCGTGCTCTGAGAATTGCTGCTGGCATCGCAATTCTAGCGTGGGGGTACTTTGCTCAGTCTTGGCTCGGTCTTATTGGGATCGTGCCGTTACTGACTGGCGTCCTGCGTTGGTGTCCTGCCTACTGTCCGTTTGGGATATCCACTACGGGTGGATCTAGCGGAAGTTGCTGTTCGAAATAACCTTCGGCCCAGCGGCCTTGCGTGGTAGAGATACTGCAAGGCCGCAAGCCCTAGGACACTTTCGTAACAGTTTAACTTTGCGCTATGAAGCTATTAAGAATCCTTGCTCTTCTTGTCTTTCTTTCCTTTTCCAAAACCGCCCATGGTGAAGATGCGGAGCTTCGAATCGGCGTTATCGCATCGCTGACAGGATTTGCCGCTCCGTATGGCAAGGCGGTAGTAGAAGGGGCGCAAGTAGCGGTCGCAAAACTTGCAAAATCAAATGTTAAAGTACGACTTATAATCGAGGACGATCGCTCTGAGACACGCGGAGCGGCAACTGCGTATCAAAAACTAAAAGACATCGATAAAATTCAAGCGCTGATTGGCGGTTCTTGGTGGGTAAATGGAATCGTGAAAACAGTGGAGCGGGATCCTATCCCCTTTATCTCTTGCGAGACCCTTTACAACAAAGATTTCATCAAGGGCAAAAATTATTTCTCGCTGGCTGGAGATTTGCGCGATTGGATTAAGAGCTTGGTTCCGCTGATAAAGGAGAAACAGTGGAATACAATTGTCATGGTGCGTTTCGTGTCTGGTTTTGCGGATACATTAGAGGCCGAGCTGCGGGTGGCATTTGCTCCCCCCGATAGAAAGTTTCTAGCCGCCCTTGAGTATTCAGATATCGAAATGACCGGCGCGTCCACATTGGCGGCGCGAACAGTGGCGCTCAAGCCGGACGTAGTCTTTGTGGATTCGCAGCCGCAGACATTTGCAATCTTTGTGCGCGAGCTTGAAAAGTTAAAAGCGGATAATATTGTGGTGCTCACGCATTCGGTTGCAGATGATGCTGCGAAACAGCGCCTCTTTGATATAGGCAAATACGAGGGCAGACTATATTTCTTGCGACGTAGCAGTTACAACAGCGAGCTTCTGAAGGATTTTCAAGCCTTGAGTACGGTGGAGCCGCAACTTAACGCGGACCTCGGATACTATGCGGTACGCTTGGCTGTTGAGGCTATTAAATCCGGGACTGATCCTGTTGCAACGCTAAGGGCGGGTTTGGTCGTAGATGGAATCCAGTTTTCTTTTGATGAGAATAACGTCTCTCACACGGTGGTTCAGGAGGTGTACGGGGTGAGAGATGGGCAAGTAATAAAGGTTTCTAAGTAATTCGCATTTCTAAGAACCGGCCCAGCGGGTGCGTGGCAGAGGCGCGATATGGCGGAACGTCCGAAGTTGCTTTGATCCACACAACGCCCCTTGTAGAAGAAGATCGAGGGCCCAGTGCTGAGATTTTGGTAGCACTGCATAAGCCTCGTCTATTTTCTTCTGAGCTTGCTCGAGTGCAGAGTCAAAGAGTACTGCCTGATTCTCTTCAATCGTGGCGAAAGTTCGGATGTCGTGCTTTAGATCATGCTCACGATCAAGAAGGTCGTCAAAAATTTGTAGATATCCACCAAGCGCTACAGCCGCCCGCAATAGCTCATCGCAGTCCCGCTTCCAGCAAAATGGGATGCTTGCGATAAGTTTTGAAGATAGCCCACCGACCTCCATGGCCGTGTCGATGCAGGGCGGAAGAGTGATCTGCTTGATAGCGGCTTGCGCCAGCTCGACGAAGGTTCCGATGAATGCGTCCGGATTAGGGGCGCCACTGACGAGGCGGTTTACGTGAGAAAGCATCAGTGAAACATGCTCAAGACGTTCAGATTCTGGAAAGGAGTGCCGGCGACCCGATTCAATCGAGTCCGATAGCTTGCGCAGAATCGCTACTTTGGTGGCCGGCTGAAATCCAAAGTCATCAATAATATGATCGGCAATCCAAACCGCCGAAGTCGCTCGCGCCCCAATTCTCCTTGCTTGCTCGATGCCGAATTCAGAGCCCGTCAGCTCGTAAAATAATGCGGCAGTAGCAGCGCCAATTAACGGTTTCCGAATGCTGAGATGTTTTTGCTGGGCTGGAGCTCCGTCGATTCCGAGATTTAGTTCATCACACACCTGTAGAGAATCGGGGATCGCGGGAAGGGCCAGGCGCAAGAGGCTGGGGCCGTGATGGAGCACGCTTCTACAGAATGAAAGGGGCGGCTCTAAAGCGCTCGGCGAGAGCGATTGCGAGATAAGGGGGTTTCGTAAGTCGAACTGCGCTGACATCCCGGATAGAATACGCCTATCCTGAATTTACTCAAGCTTTGGCCCTTAGTGCTTAATCTTACTGAGGCGCACTAAGAGCCAAGGGTTGAGCGAGCCTATTTCTCCGGCAGAACAGGAGTAAAATTAATATAGGCCGTTTGCGGTTTTTGTCCTGGTGGCAAAGCAGCGGGAATTACGGTGGGGTTATTGCCTAGAGAACGGATGAATTCATACAGCGCCAAGAGGTCGCTGTCCGGCATGGCCTTCAATATATACGTGGGCATTGGCGGCCGGGCGTTGGAATTTCTGGCGAGGGTTATCCAGGCCTGTGGGGTGAGGTTTGAAACCAAGCTGCGCAGGTTCACAGCGTAAGTGGTTCCCCAAGGGCCATGCCAGCCTGTGGAGTCGCCGGTGAGCCACTGGCTTTCGGGAAGCTTGCCGCCGCTTTGCCCAAAGCCGGAGGTATGGCAATCGTTACAGCCGGCGATAACAGAAAGATATCTGCCGCGCTCCTGAGGAGTTTCGGCCTGTGCTGCGAGTACGGGCAGGACAAAAAGTGAAAGTATGAGCAGTTGCTTCCGCATAATATTTCCCAAATTAAATTCTCTATTTTTTCTTTTTTACTTGTTTAGATTCTTCTATCGCTGCGCGTACAAGGGATCGCACCGCCTAGCTTTTAACTTTGCGCGCCTTTCTATAGACCTCAGGATCTATATCTTTGCGAAACGGAGCAAGATCTTTCTCGATATACTCGGCGCGGCGGTTTTGCCGTAGGGGACATTCTCGTCGGTCTTTATAGAGCGACGCAAAGTGCTAATAGGCATTTGGCTCAGTAATAAATCATTTTTGCTGGCAGCCTCATGCAAGACAGATTCTGCGGCATCGACTGGCGCTTCAATAAGCAGATCTTCCCCGTATGGGAAGTGGTGAAAGGAAAATCTAGTGATGGAAAGGCCTTGTGAAGCAAGTTCACAATTTAACCTTTCAAAAGTTCCAAAGCCCGGCTTTCGCTGGGCCTTGGATTCAAATGTCATGAAGGCGGAAATGATTGTCACTTGGGCGAGGGGGGTGCCTTGGCCTCCTTCTCGCGCTCTACGGCGATGCGCTTGAGATTCGTTCTCTCCGCGCAGCTGAAGAGTTTCTCCAGCTGCTCGATGCGCTTGGCGTGCGTGTCAAGATTGGCTTGGATCTGCTCGAGTTGCTCCTGGTTGCCTTCCGGCTTCTCCGAGAGCGCAGTCTTTTGCGCTTCCAGCTGAGTGACCGTCTGGTACTCAGCGATCAGCTCCGAGCGGGCAGTTTCTCGGCCAAACTGGGGGAGGACGATCGCCGCCAGGATGCCGAGAATCACAACTACAATCATCACTTCGACCAGAGTAAAGGCGGAACGACGACGCTTCATGGAAAACCTCCACGTACCTGCGCATGCGGTAAAGCAGGCGCGACCTAAGATGGACTAGCTTCAGCTAGGCCCTTTCATCAACAGATTTTCTTTCTAATCAATATTGGGAATGTGAAGGAGCGAGCCGGACAAGTATAGAAGGGTATCACAGAGCTAAAGGTAACTGAACTCCGAGCGAGACTAAAATTCCTGCCAGGTGTCACCAGCGGAGCCGATCGTATAGAGAAAGTCTAGTACGCGAGCATTAAATGCTTCGGGAGCGGAGAGCATAACCGTGTGGCGTGATTGAGGTATTATTGCGCCGGTGGCATTGGGGATGATCGCAGCTAAATTTTCCCAGGTGGTGTCATCGATAATACTTTGATGACTGCTGCGTAGGCACAAAACGGGGCAGGTGAGCTGACGAGCATCATCGGCGACGTTAGAGAAGAATTCGAGATTCAACTGTCGAAGTATCGTTTGGTCGAGCGCATACTTCCATTCGCCGAACTCACGAACCAGGCGGCTTGGAAGAAGGCTCGTTGCCTGTTCTTCGCTTATCC
>JAFLCA010000148.1 GCA_017302875.1 Deltaproteobacteria bacterium | reverse complement strand
GCTGCACCGCCTGAAAGCTTCCGACCGCAACTCCGAATTGTTTGCGCGTCTTCACGTACTCCAAAGTCAGGTCCACCACTTTGCCGCACATTCCGGCTAGCTCTTCAGCTACGATAGTAGAGAAAACATTTCTCAATCCCGACGCAGCCTCCACCCCCAGATCCAGCGCTGCTACGTTCTCAAGCTGTACATCATGATAAGGACGAGAGAGATCCAGCGCTCCCGTCGCATCGCATTTTACCAGCTGTTCTTTTCCGGTGCCCAAATCGGCAAGATAGAGGCTGACCGGCGCAGCTTCAGCAGCACGCCCGCAAAACAATAGGTAGTTATTGAGCGTGGCGTATGCAACCAGAGGTAATTTCGCCGAGACACGATATAGCGGCCCAGTATTACGAAGGCCTACTATGATTGGCTTAGCAAAACTGACGGCCGCCAGCCCAACCGATTTTCCACCACTCTCAATTGCATCGGGCAAAGAAGATCCGAACGTCTTAGCGATCAGCGCGCGCATATTTGGCGGCAAAAACTGAAAGTATAAGAATGGTCCAGCAAAAATATTGTCGACTATTCGTTCAGGCAGCAGCGCCCGTCCACTTTCACGGGCCACAATTCCCAGCTCCCGCACACCGGGTCGGACATCGGCGTCTTGCGAGGCGAAATACGAGAGTAACCCTAACTCCTGAAGCCCCTTCCACAGATTCGGGTCACTGGGCTGATCAGAGGCGATTCGCTTTCGGAGATATTCAGGAGTCACCTCCCGCGATAGGAAATCTCGCAAAGAGTGTTCTAACTCACGCTGCTCTTCGGATGGTAAAAGCGACATAGATCTAGATCATCCCCAACATAGCCTTTACTTCGTCAGAGGGTTGCCATGGTGGAGTAAAGACAACTTTTACATCAACCGTTTTGACACCTTCTAACTTCAATAGCTTCGTTTTCACTTCATCCACTATCATAGGACCGGCTGGGCAAAGAGGTGTGGTAAAGGTCAAATCAATACTAAGCGCATCCTCTTGTATATCGATGCTGTAAATCAGACCTAAAAACCATATATCGAGGAAGATCTCAGGATCCTCCACCGTTTTTAAGACTTCTATGACCTGATCTCGTGTAACCACCGCCCCTCCTGTAACCGCTTTGTTTTAGCATAGCGCTCAGAGGAGTGCCAAAACTATGCACCAGCTTAGCCTCCAACGGTGTTTGCTTGCATCAAAAGGCTTCTTTTCCTATTCTTCCCGCAGCAGACTTTGAATTCGGGTTCTATGTATACCAACTACTACGCTGAACATACCATTTTCGTCGATAGCGTCCGAAAACTCGTTGAGGCTGAACTGAAGCCACGAGTGAATGAATGGGAGAAAGCTGGAAACTTCCCCGACGAAGTATTCCGCATTTTGGGTCAGCAGGGTTTTCTCGGAATACTGATCCCGGAAGAGTATGATGGTGTTGGCGGCGACTACCGCATGGCGGGCGCCTGGTGCGAAGCATTCGGAGAGTTACCTGCTGTTGGATTGACCACCGGCGTAAACATGCATTCGCTTGTTATCAGCCATTCACTTGCAAAATACGGATCAAAAGCAGCGAAGGATAGATGGTTGCGTCGCGCGGTCGCAGGAGAGGCCATTGGAGCGTACGCATTCTCTGAGCCCGGAGCCGGCAGCGATCTCGCCAACATCCGCACTCGCGCAGTTCGCGAAGGATCGAAGTGGATACTGAACGGCTCAAAGACGTTTATTACGAATGGGGCACGCGCGGACTTCATTCTGGTTTTGAGTCGTAATGACGTGAACGCGGGATACAAAGGGTTTACGACCTTCGTGCTCGATACGAGTCTGCCCGGCTTCAAAGTGAACAAGAAGCTCGACAAGCTTGGCTGGCGCTCATCTGATACCGCTGAACTGACTTTCGAAAACGTCGAACTCGACGATAGTTGCGTTCTGGGCAATGTCGGCGACGGCTGGATTCAAGCCTCCAACAATCTGAATTGGGAACGTATGATGCTCACGCTGCTCTCGCTGGGCGGAATGAGAGCCATCCTCAAAGACAGCGTTCGATATGCCCAAGATCGTAAGGCTTTTGGAAAAAGTATCTCTGAATTTGGTGCGGTTTCGAACATGCTACAACAGATGTACATGAAGCTCGTGACCGGAGAATCCCTCTGTCATCACGCGCTTGATCTTCTGTGCGAGGGGAAACCATGTCGCGCCGAGGTCTCCATGGCCAAGCGTCAGGTTTGCGAAGACGCGATTTGGATGGCTGACCGCGCCATACAAATTCATGGCGGATATGGCTACACCACGGAGTTTTCTCCCGAGCGTTGGTGGAGAGATTTGCGCATCATGACTATCGGCGGCGGAACCAGCGAGATTATGGCAAATATCGTCGTCAAAGAAATGGAACTGCTGGGATAACGTCCGCACAGTTTCCACAAGCCTTGCAGCAAATACCTACATTCGTCCCAGCTATTTTTGCGTACGGGGAGCAGAGAATCGTTGCTTGCAAAAAAGGAACAGCAAACAGCACAGCACCACCGCAATCAGGGTGAACGAGAGCAAGAATCCCTGCACCAGTGTCGTTAGAAACGTATAGAGAAAACCGAAGGATTGCTCCATCGTCGAATAATGCGGCGACGGTTGATTCAGCATGAAGCTGCTGGCCTGAATTGAAATAAATCCAGCGTATAGATCGGAATAGAAGAACATAGCGCCCACCATTCCTAAGCCTGGTACGAGCGCGACGCAGATACTTACTATCGCGAGCACCGATCGAGCCTTTGCACCAAGCTGTATCGCCCTACCGAGGAGCGTCCCAGGAAGTCTCCTCATAGCCCACGCGCTCGAACTTGCCGCTGCATACAAACACACCCAAACTGCTATACCGCAGCACATGGCCGAAATTGCGGTGAGGGAACTGAATCCAATCATAAGCGCCCAAAGAAAGCTTGGCGCGGCGCAAAAAAGCGCGTGAGAGGCCCAGAATCGAAGTTGAGATTTGAATGTTCCGCACAGTGGCATGAGTAAGGACTCCTCCCCCGAGGTATACCCCACTTGCGGTGCAGACTGGAAGCACAAAGACCGTAAGCCTTTCAGAGCGTACGCGCGATGCCGCCCCTCGTAGCTTCGAGCTTAATGCGTGATTTGATACTTACCGGAGTTAAGAAGCGACTTAAGAAGCAACTTGCCATTTAAGGGCTTGGCGACACATTTGTCGATGCCCATGCCCTGCGCCACTTCGGGATTAACCGGATTAGTGGCCGCTACAATGATGGTGGTTTCCTTAGACTTTTGCTCATCACGAATTTTGCGAACCAGATCGAGACTCTCGTTGCCAGCCAAGGTGTCATCAATCATGACGGCATCGTAGTTGCGCTCCTGCAAAGCCTTGACCGCTTCCGTGGCCTGAGAAACTCCATCGACTACCCCGCCCCAAGCATTAATCAAGCTGGCAATCGCGTTGCGCGCTCCCTCGTCCTGATCGACCACGAGAAAACTCTGCCCGCACAGCGGCTTATTCTTGAACTGCATCGGAGAGCGATCGTCAGAGACGACGAAGGCACCCGATTGCTGGCGCACCCCCTCCGCGGTTCGCGCCACAAAAGGTATGAAAATCTTGAAGGCAGTGCCAACTCCAACCGTGCTCTCGCACTCGATAGTACCGTTATTCAACTCGACCAGGGATTTACAGAGAGCCAGGCCCAGGCCAATACCGGCGCTGCCTGAAGCCGCGTGCCCTTCATAACGAGCGTACAATCTAAAAAGTCGCTCACGTTCCTCCGGCGGAATTCCCGGGCCACTATCGCTGACCGTTATTTTGATAGAGGGATTAGGGAAATCACGCTCTACAATGACATGGATCTCTCCGTTCTCGGGAGTGAACTTCAGGGCATTGTGCAGGAGATTAAAAACAATCTGCTTCAGATGGCGCGGGTCGAACTGAGTATCCAGCGTCGGCTCGGTTGCCAAACAGTGAACGGTAATATTCTTTTTGATTGCATTCGCACGCAGGAGGCCGATCACGGATTCGACACAGGGAAGCACCGTGGTTACTTCAGGGCGCGCGCTAATATGCCCGGACTCAGCGCGACTCACATCAAGAAAGTCGCTCACTAATCGCAGCAAATTATCGCCATATTCCTTAATGTAATGCAGAGAACGACGATGGTCCTCATGCAAGTTTTGACCGATAAGCATATCCAGCGTTTCCGCCGAACAGAGGATCGCGGTGAGCGGATTCTTTATTTCATGCGCAATCTCATTGGCTAGATCCCCGCGCTGCTGAAGCAGCTGCTGCGCCTGCTGAATCTTAATTCGCAGCTCTTCGTTTAGCTTCTTATCACGAATGTGGTCGGCGCATGCCCGAGCAAAAGCCACAAGAGCGACGACGAAGGCAACAATAGATACAATTGTAGCAACCACAGCACTTTTGTTACTAAAATTCGTTCTATCAGTTGAGGCGAGGACTTAAGAACTACACAGGGCGGGCGTTTTCCTTAAGAAGAGTATCGACTTTGGAGAGACCAATCTTAACCGAAAAATCCAAGCAGCGTGGAAACAGTCCTACGAAAATCTCTTAGGCGGCCGCTTCCCCCACCTCTTTTAGAAGTCTACGCAGCACTCCCGATTCCTGGCGGGCCAATCGAGTCGGAGAATCGAATTCTACGAGGCGGCCGTTCTCGAGCACCATGATGCGGTCGGAATCAAGGATAGTGCTGAGGCGATGCGCAATCGTAATTACCGTGCAGGAATTGAAAGCCTCACGAATCGTGTACTGCACGAGAGCATCTGTGGCGACGTCAACACTGGCCGTGGCTTCATCGAGCAGTAAGATCTTATTGCGCCGCAGCAGAGCTCTTGCCAAACACAGAAGCTGCCGCTGTCCAACGCTGAAGTTAGTTCCGCCTTCGCTGACCGGCGCGTCGAGGCCCTGGGGCAAGGCGTCTACCATTCCCTTAAGATGCGCTCGCTCGATAACATCCTGCAGAACCGCTTCCTCGTACAATCCAAATGGATCAATATTCTTCCGAATCGTGCCACGGAAAAGCACGGGATCTTGGGGGATAATCGCAAGCGCCTCTCGCAAGCGACTCAAGGGCAGCTTTGAAATATCCACCCCATCAATCAGAATCTTTCCGGAACTCGCTTCGAGGATGCGGTAGAGGCCGAGCAAGAGCGAGCTTTTTCCGGAACCCGTGCGTCCCACAATCCCCACCTTCTCCCCCGCTTTGATGTGCGCACTTAGTCCGTTCACTGCCGCCGGCAATTGAGGTCGGTAGCGCAACTCCGTTGCCTCAAACGAAATTGCACCGCGCTGCGGCCATGCGGTGTCGGCATCCTGGCCCTCCCAGCGCTCAGATTCAAGCCCCGAGTAATATCCGACTCGTTCAACTGAATTCATATTACTCTCGAGCTGACTGAACATGCGAATTGCCCAGTTCATGGCTCCCGTGATGGCAAGTGCGTACGTAACAGCCAAACCGGTAAAGCCAAGGTGTGATGTATGGTGCGAGTACACCGCAGCAAAGGCCGCGCTTCCAACAAGGCAGGCACCAAGCGTCTCAATACGAGTGCCGAGCCAACGATTGGCTGCAACTATGGTGTAGAAGGTGCGGCTATTGGTGTCGAGATTGTGGAGCAGTAACTTTTCAAAACGTTCCGAGGCGTCAAAAGCTCGAATCACAGCCACGCCAACCAAAGATTCAGAAAATTGCGCGAAAATCGGAGAACGCGTAATTGAATCAAGGCGCTGTCCCTCGCGCGCGGCGGGGCGATAGTAACCCTGCGCCAGGTAGTAACAGTACACGACCGGAATTACCCCCAATATCGAGTACGGGCTTACAAAAATTATCACCGCTAACGTCGAGAGAATTACACAAACGCAACCGGCCACCTCATGAAGGGTACGCGGAATGGTGAGATCGATTGATTCAAGATCGCGACTGAATCGATTCAGAATGCGCCCGACTGGATTCTCTTCAAAGAACGACATCGGCGCGTCCAACACCGATTTAAGGAGCCGGTTATGTATTTCACGACCCGCTGACAAGCCTTGCAAAGAGATCAAGAGAGAGCGTCCGTAGTTTGCAACACAAGCGCCGAGTCCAAGAACAGCAAAGCCAATCACAAACCATTTCGCATCGAAATGTTCAGCGGTTGACCACCAGGCCAGCCAGCCGTCCGAGCCAACGCCTAATATTTCCTTGAGCGCGAACACGATGATAAGAACAAGCAACGTCGCCGGGGGCGCAAACAGCCGCAGATAGTGCTTATATACTTCTGGACTTACGACACCGCTGAAGCGCTCTTCAGTGACCACAAGCTGACGTCCCGGCACCGGGGGAGATTCCGCACCACCCGCATCCTCAGCCAATTCCTGCGGCAAATCGGATTCCGAGCGAATCGGCATCTCTGCATCGGCATTCTCCTGAAGCTTACCCGTTCCGGCCACGCCGATCAGGTGCGTTCGCCACAGTTTTGAAAATGGCCCCTCGCTCATGCGCAGCTGCCCGGGAGTTCCCCGTTCCACGATTCTCCCTGCCTGCATGACAACAACGAGATCGGCCTGATCCACGTACTCAAGGCGATGCGTCACCAAAAGCCGAGTTCTTCCTCTCAGCTCCCCCAGAAACAACTCCTCAAACACCTGCGCGCCAACCTTGGCGTCGAGAGCGCTGAGAGGGTCATCAAGAAGATAGATGTCGGTACCGGCATAGGCAGCGCGCGCCAAACTGATGCGTTGCTTCTGCCCCCCCGAAAGATTAATTCCCCGTTCGCCGATCTCCGTTTGATCCCCAGAAGGCATCTCGGCCAAATCTTCGGTAAGTCCGCTTGCGGAGAGAATGCGCTTGTAACGCTCCGCATCATAAGGCAGCCCAAAGAGAATATTATTCTGTACGGTATCGTTCTGGATCCAAGCTTGCTGGGGAACGTATGCCACACTACCAGAAACAGCCGCGCGCCCCGAACAGAGCGGGATCTCTCCTAGAATTCCCTGAAGAAGTGCACTCTTGCCGGTACCAACTTCTCCGACAATGCACACCAGCTGACTCGGATGTACTTCTAATTCCGCTTCACTTACCGCGACGAGCCCCTTCTTCCACTCCCACGTGGCGTCTTCGATGAGCAAAGTGCCACGCGGGGCATCCGCACTCTCGCGCACTGGTATCTCAGGCAGCCGCAAAAATTCCTCAACGCGTTTGAGAGCCACATTGGCTTCGATCGCCGCAGCGGCGACATCAGGCAGCATCAGCATCGCGTGCCGTAGCAACGTGAAAAACGCGAGGGCTGAGAATACATCTGCAACTTTCAACGCATAGCCCGACGCGACCATAGTCGTGAAAGTAGCAAAGGCCACTACGACAGGAGTGCTCAGAAAAATCAGCGTGGAAGCGGCCTGCAGCATCGCCATGATGCGCAGCTCCCCGAGCTCACGCCCTCGAATTGACTGCACTTCCTTATTGAAGCTGCGTTCCCATGAGTAGAACTTAATCATGCGGATACTCATCAGAACTTCATTCATCAGAGCTACACGAGCATCGCTAAATTTCATCAGGCGCTCGCGTACCTGAATTTGCTGTTTGGAGAGATACAGAGAAATAGCGAAGGTAACCGCCAACACGGCGACGCCAGCCAAGGAGGCAGGGCCAAGCACCCAATACAGCGCCACCAGCGAGCAGGCCAATTGCATCGGATGAAACCACAGCGAGAATATAAGGTTGATGGCGTTAACGAACTTCTGCGCGTCCGTGCCCATCAGATTAATAATCTGTCCGGCAGAGGTCGCCTGACGCGCCTCCTGAGTAAGCCGCAAGGCTTTCCGATATATGACCGAGACCAAGGGCACACGCACGCGAACCATCATGCGCAGAACCAGCTGAAACATGTGGTGAATGGCGAGACTGCCGAGAATAGAAACCACTACCATCGTGCCGGCGAGGGCGTACCCAAGCCACACCGGACGCTGCGAGGAGGAGTCAGCGAGCCACTCGATCAACTCTCGCAACAACAGCGGGTTACCGACCAGGGCCACCAGGTGGATCATCGAGATCCAAAAAGCCCAAACCAAGTTGGCGCGTTCAAGCTCGAAGGCCGAACGCAAAACCGGGCGTCGCGATTTCCTAAATAGACGCAAGGCAGCCCTGAATGCGGGATCCGTATGATCGGGATGTTCGGTGGGATTGAGTGGGAGAAGCGTCTCTATCGTGAGCGGAGTACGGCGCCCTTCCCGTAGCATGGGGAAGGCCCAACTAAAGTAAAGCCTCTTAAAGAAAGAGGCTGTGCTCTCAGGAGAAACGTTTGACATCGGATATGGGGGTGAAACCGCTAGAATAATCGATTTTCAACCCAGCGGCAAAGAGTTTGCGATGTTTTTTTGAAAAACTAACGGCGCGCTGCAGAAATAAGTTCATTGGCAGCGCTATGCGGATCGCTAGTGCGCTCCAGACAGCGCTGCACGAGCTTCTTGAGCTCCGGGCGGGAACGCTCAAAAATTTGCTCCGCCAATAGCTCTTCAGCAATCTGCCGGATACTATGCTCGAGAATCTGAAGGCGTTTCTCCTTGCCCTGTGGGGAGCTGGCAAGCCATGCGGCATGCTCACTCAGAGCTTTTACCATGCCATCTATTCCCTTCGACTCTGTGGCCACAGTTTGTACGATCGGAGGTTTCCACGAACCCGGCTTGTCTTCAGACAGAGACAGGAGTACTCGGATGTCTTTGTGCAGGGAATCTGCCCCTTCTCTATCCGCCTTATTAATGACGAAAAGGTCGGCTATCTCCAAAATTCCCGCCTTAATTGCCTGCACGCTGTCCCCCATACCCGGGACAAGAACGACAACACAGGTATCGGCGGTTCGGACGATATCGACTTCCGCCTGGCCCACCCCAACGGTTTCGACCAGCACGACATCAAAACCAGCTGCATCAAGAATATGGACAGCATCCAAGGTGGCACGGGAAACCCCGCCCAGCGAACCACGCGTCGCCATACTGCGGATAAATACCTCGGGATCTTCTGCAATTCGACTCATGCGAATACGGTCGCCCAAAATCGCTCCACCCGAGAACGGGCTCGTCGGATCAATGGCAATTATAGCGACTTTCTTACCGGCCTTACGCCATTCGCTGGCCAGGGCATCCACAAGGGTGGATTTGCCTGCTCCAGGCGACCCGGTGATACCGATCACATGCGCACGACCGGTTTTCTTGAATAGTTCGGCTTGCACCTTAAAGGCGCGCGGCTCGCGATTCTCGCTTAACGTTATCAGACGCGCCACGGCACGCAGATCGCCGGCGGCGACTCGATCGATAAGCTCTTGATCGGAGTATTGCATAGAGGAAGGAATACAATATCCGCGCAGGAAATTCAAAAGGCCGACCGAATCCTGCCCCAATAAGAGAGAGATTCGAGTCGGCCTTCCCGGTCCTTAGCGACCTAGCTTACGCCAGCTGGATAATATCGTTCAGAAGCTGGTTAATCGTCGTAATAATACGTGAGTTAGCTTGGAAACCACGTTGCAAGGTAATGAGCTTAACGAACTCATTAGCGATATCGACCGTGGACAACTCAATACGACCCGACTCAAGCGAGCCGAAAGTTCCGCTTTG
>JAFLCA010000147.1 GCA_017302875.1 Deltaproteobacteria bacterium | reverse complement strand
TCGACTGCACTCGTTCTTCCGAGGCCGGACGCATCGTCAACGCTGCATCTGCGGTAATAAGAATTGGTTGATCGACTACGCCGATATTTCGAAGCAGGTCATACGAATTCTGATCGCGCACGGTGACAAAATCCATTAGACTGGCAACACGTCGCAACATCTCGCGTCCGGCAGGCGTCGTCACTGGGCCGGCGCTTACGTTAAAGAAGCCCATGCGTTTTCCGGCGCGCTTGGCGCGAGGAAGCAAGAGCGCAAGCGTCGAGAGAAAATTAAAGAGCGGATTGTACAGCGAGCGATCGAAAAGAATTGCGTCGAACACCAAGCTAAGATCCGTGCGCATGATGGAGCGATAGGTAGGAACTCCCAGCATCTTCACTGAAAGGTTCCACGGCAACATGCCGATAGGCTGCGTTTGATTATGATAGTTATTACGAATGAATGAAGGCTTGATGGTAGGAATTTCGTATACGAGCTTGCGTCCGCAAGACTCATCAACGGAGTCCATAATTCCGGCTATCAACGCGGCGTCACCAGCGTTTCGCCCGGAGGAGGATCCTAGCAAGGTTAGCGAATTAATCATGTACAACACCCTAAAATCAGCCGCCTTATCATACGCAAGGTATTCAAATAAGCAAACGGGACGGCCATGGCGCGCGTAGCTTCCTCTAAAAAAGCTCCCACCCTACTGCCTTCTCCGCAGCTACGCTGTTTCGCTGTTCTATGGGCGCTTTCATCGCTTTTCCAACTGTTCGCACAAGGCAGCGTGGTGTTGCGATTAACCGCCGGCACCTGGGCCGGCGTAATTGAATTGGCGCTCGCTTTCGCTGCGGGGATGGTTATTTGGCAGCCGCGCCTGACCACCTTGGCCCCACTATGTCTGTTGCAAATTGCTAATGCCTATTTGCTTCTCCCGGAATTACCGAACAATCGGCTGCTAACGGCTCTGGTGAACCTATCCATCCTCCTCGCGATGCTTTGCAATCTTGGACCAGATCGCGAGCGCCGAGAAAGAAACGTGTATATCGACTTCAGTCACTGCGCGCGCTTAATCCTGATTATATTTTATGGCTTCGCGGTCTTTGCAAAACTGAACAGCGGATTCCTCGACGCAAGCGTGAGTTGCGCGAGCGCCTTCTACTTACGCCTCTCTACATGGTTCTGGCTGACGCCGCATTCTGCGTGGGCAGCGAAAGCCGCAATATACGTAACAATTGTCTGTGAGTTCTTAATTCCCATTTGTCTGATCTTCGGACGTACTCGCTCGCTCGGAATTGCGCTCGGGCTGCTTTTTCATTCAGCCCTTTCCCTCGATTACTATCAGCATACGATGGATTTTGGCTCTCTTCTATTTGCACTCTATTTTCTGTTTACACCTGAGAATTTTCTCGAGGACATTCGAAAGACTCTGTTCGGACGCTACGAAGCGGAGCATTTGCAGCAGGATTTTTCACATGCTCGCTTTTTCCTCTTACTTTCCTGCGGACTCGTGCTCACGACGGCTTTCATGAGCGTGGATTTCGGTCCCTGGCCGTTTTTTTATAGCCGCCACATTCTCTGGTATTCGTACGCACTTTTTGTGCTGCTTGCATACTTTGCAAACTTGCTTTTTTCCCGTTCCCTGTCGGCGCCGCTCAGCTCTCCGTTCCGGCAGACGCACCCTCTATTGTTCCTTCCAATTCTCTTGACCATAGCGAACGGGATGGGGCCTTACGTCGGGCTGAAAACTCGCTCCAGCTTCGATATGTACAGTAATTTGCGCACGGAGCCACCTCATCCGAATCATTTGCTTTTTGGAACATCGCTCGATCTCTTTGGATTTCAGAGCGACCGGGTGAGAATCATCGAATCTAACGATCCTTGGCTGCAGAAGCTGTCCAAAGATAAATTTGAGTTGAGTTACTTCGAGTTTGCCAAGTTCTTGGCCAAGTCTCCCGGGACGACCGTGCGCTACTCTCGAAATGGGGTTGTCTCTTCTGTTTCTAACGAGCAGGAACGACAGGCGCTTGAAATGCCGAGTGCTTTCACACGAAAAATTTTATGGTTTCGTCCGATCGACACCCAAGATGCAGCGCGCTGCGACTGGTAGCTTAACGTCGCGCTGCCCGATTGCAGTACAATCTCGACAGCACCCCAAGGATAGACAGGCGCTTTCCGATAACTTCACAGCTTGGAGCAGGTGCCAGCAAACATTTTCTTACTGAATCAAGCGGGGCAGCAGGATCGAATCCACTGGCCAATCGGAATCCGAACGATCCGATAAGCGGCTCCTGCTCTGCAAATGGCAGCGGATCGCTACCGGCCAGAATTCCGATTCCGCGCTCACGAGCCATTTCAAAAAAAGCCGGCTGCGGCCAGCCTATGGGACGCAAGCTGGAGTCCGCCAATAGCAGGTCGCCTGGCTTGGCGCGTTCAAGCACACTCCCTAGAATATGAGCCCGACCGAACATCCACTTGCCGGGGGACCAGGGAATTACCGGTATCGCACCGGCTTCCTGCACTTTTCGCAAAGCCTCTTCAAATGCGAGACCATCACTAAAGGTTTGCCGTGTCCCTAAGGCCAGTACCTCCATACGCTCGCGAGTGGCAAGCTGCCTCCCGGCAAATACCCAAAGATCGGAGACCCGCTTTACCTCGGGAGTTGCTTCTTCACCGGAGAGCTTGGCAAAGAAGTCACAATCACTGCGCTCCGTCAGAAAAATCGCGAGCTCATCCTGTGATGACGGGGCGTGCGCGGACCTTAAATTACGCGCGGCAGACTGGAGCGCTACGCTGGAATCATAGCAATTATATATATGAACATGCCCATCCGCTCGCAGCGAACGACCTGTCTTGCTTGCTTGAGCGTTTGTTGAACTCGTATGACTCACCCAAGCTCCGCTGGAGACAGCCAATCCTCAAGAACATTCACCCTCGATACCCCCAATTGTGCTCTAACTACTCGCTCAAAGTGGGCGTTCCGGCTTGTTCCCCAAACAGTCAACCTCGGACTGCCCGGCTCGATTGTAACGTGTCGCTTCAATTCTTCAAGGATAAATCCAGATTGCGTTAAAAGTGAGATCTCTCTCCCGTAGCATTCCTGAAGTGTCTCCGTGAGCAGATTGCTTACGAAGGGAAAGTGAGTGCAACAAAGCGCGGCAATGTCAGGAACTCGATTGTCCATGAGCAAAGCTTGGAATTCTTCACGCAGGTACTGTCGGATCTCGGCTTCACTTTGCCCAGCGTCGATCCTTTCCGCTAGCTGCGGCAGCGCAAGCGAAATCACCTGAAGATCAGGGCGCGATTGCTCCAAGCTCGTTTGAAAGTATCTGGACTGCACCGTTAAACGCGTGCCCAAGATGAGAACTGTGGATTGAGGGGGCAACTGAGCCAGCCCTCGAGCACTCGTCTCGAGCGCACCTAGAATAGTACGCGGACGGAGTTCAACCGCTAGCTCAGATATCGCCCTTGGAATTTGCGTGGAAGTCGTGTTGCATCCGATCACTGCGTAGTCGCAACCTTCGCTCTTTAGAAACTTCAGGGCTTCGCGGAGCAGGCGAAAAATATGTTCTGGTTTTCGATTGCCATACGGATTACAGCGTAGGTCAACCAGGTGAATAATCTCGGCAGCGAGGGGCTCTCGGCATAAAGAAGCAGTGACCGTGAGTGCTCCCCCTCCAGGTCCAAACACACCGATTCGCTTCATAGCAGTATCCTTGAGGATTTAGGGTCTTGAGAACACGATGCGTAGGGACCAAATTCTAATTGTTCGGTCGAAGTCTTCGTGTCAGCCCCAGCAAACGCTCCATGTAAGGCCGCCGAACCAAATCGCGTCCTTGTTCGATTTCAATGAAGCCGCCGGGAGCGCGTTCTTCCCTTCGCAACTCTGCGCGATTTTCCCTAATTGCTTGCAGAACGCGCACAAAGCCCTGATCCTCGAGGTAGTGGCTTGGACCACGATAATAATACAGATGATTGAGAACGCTCGCTCCACTGCGCCCATCTCGAAGAAAAGGCATGCTGAAAACAGTGAAATTCAAGCGTGGAGATGAAAATATATTATGCGCTGCGGAATCCGAAAGCGAGCGTCTTGAAAGCTCGTACTCTCCTGTGCCCATATTCAGTCGCTGAGCAACACCAAAGGCAATGGTTGTAGATGCTACGTCAGGGCGACTGATGACCGGTGCCACCATTTTCTCGACGACGTCCGCCTTAAAACCATTCGGATACTCGCGACAGAAACGCAGCACCAAACCTGCGCAGGACCCGAAGAAAGGCCCGACCATCAGCTCTCCGTTATAGCGAAAAGTGGTGATGGTGTGCAGAGGGTGGTCCAGCCAAGTCTTATCACCGACATTTAAGGTTGCTCGTACAATCCAAACCTTCATGTCGATATCGCCAACGTCCCGTCGAACCCGTCGCGCCAGCTCGTCCATCTTTTCTCGGGAGTAGAGCTCCGCATCGGCAGACGGAGGAATCGTGGGAGGCTGCTGATCGAGGAATCTCTGCGGAGAATCTGGGAATTGCCTCATCTCCTCCAAAACTTCAGCATCGAGGCAATCTACTTGCTGAAAGCGCGCGTCAAGAATCTCAAATGGCGGCGGCTGCGCTACTTCGACATGCGGCAAACTTGAGACTGGCAGGCCGCAGCGCTCCAGTTTAGCGATCACCTGCGGATCGTGTAAGATCAACTGCGTAAGCTCAAGAGAATGGAGGAGCTGCTGCAAATCACTTCGAGTAAGATCTCTAAGTGCATCGGGAAGCGAATTTGCATCCACGAGCTGGTCTAGCAATGCATGCAACTGCCCCAGAGAAGCCTGCTGCCCGAGAGAAGGCTGCTGCCCAAAAGCCGGGCCGGACTTCGCAGGCTGGGACGAGGGCGAAAGTACTAAATCATCACCCAAGGAACTGGAGAGGGGCGCTACATCCCCACCGCGATCGCTCGCAGCTCCAGGATCTGCGGGGAACTGTTGTTGCGTTTCGGAAGCACCACGGAACATATCTGCTCAATCAATTTCATCTTATTTACTATACTAAACGCCCATTTTTGAGCTTACTCAAGACTCTAAAAGTCGTTTTTTTATCCAAAATATCCCCCAAAACCCTAGGAACCGATTATTGGAAGTTTAAACCACGGGGGTGCGCCCAACGAAGTCCCTGGGAGGAAGCAGCACGGGGTGATATAGTCTCGCCGTGAATACTCATAGCGTAGTTCGCGGCACTGGAATCGTAGGCTCTCTTACTCTTCTTAGCCGCCTCCTCGGTTTCATTCGAGATATGTTAGTGGCAAGGCTCTTTGGTTCAGGGCTCTTTGCCGACGCCTATATTGTTGCCTTTCGAATTCCCAACTTATTACGCAGTCTCGTTGCCGAAGGCGCTCTAGTATCTGCGTTCGTTCCGATTTTTGCGCGCGAGTTAAAACACGGACACGATCAAGCGCAACGCGCTTTTAGTGCAGTGACCGGATTCCTCCTCCTCACTACAACCGCCTTAAGTATCCTGGGAATTATTTTCGCTCCGCAGATTGTTTCATTTTTTGCACCGGGTTTTGAGTCAGATCCGGAGAAGTTTTCCCTTTGCGTTCTGCTCACCCGAATCATGTTGCCCTACATCATGTGCGTGAGCTTGGTGGCGCTTCTGAATGGAGCGCTAAATAGCGTCAAAATTTTCGGAGCCTCCGCGCTGGCGCAGGTAGTCATGAACCTCGTGCTGATCGCAGGCGCTTGGATTGCTGCCTGGATGGGTTCGCGTACAGGCGTAATCGCGCTCTCCGTATCTGTAATTGTCGGCGGCGTGGCGCAACTCTTGGCACAAATTCCGGCACTCCGCCGTTCTGGATTTTCGCTGTTCCCCTCACGAGAAGTATTTTGTTCAGTAACTAAGCAACTGGTACTTCTGATGTTTCCCGCTATCATTGGGGCAACGGTCTACCAGCTCACCATTTTCCTTAACACTTGCATGGCCTCGTTGCTGCCCCAAGGCAGTGTCTCTTGGTTATTCTACGCCGATCGCCTAACTCAACTTCCTATTGGTGTATTCTCAATTGCACTGGCTTCGGTGCTACTCCCAACGCTTTCTCAGGCGCACGTCGACGAAAATAAAGCCGCCTTCACCGGGAATTTAATGAACGCCCTCCGCTACACCAGCTTTATTATGATTCCGGTTTCCTGCGGACTCTATATGCTGGCGCGTCCGCTCATTGAAATTCTATTCCAACGCGGGCGCTTTGATGCGGTTTCCACCATCAATACCGCATTTGCCGTTCAGGCTTATGCGGTAGGGCTTTGGGGGATGAGTTGCCATTCAATGATCGTTCGTGCCTTTATCGCTCAACGAGACACGGTAACCGCAACTTTGGTTGGTGCGTTTTCGCTTGTCCTGACCTTCACGTTGTCGCTCCTGCTGATCGGCGAGATTAGCGCACAACCGGGATACATAGCGGAATTTATCTTGTTCTGTCAGCAGTTCTTGCTGAAGTTCCTGCCCGTCGCAAACCTTGCCCATAGTGGTTTGGCGCTTTCGTCAAGCATCGCAGCGACCTGCGCTTTCGTAATTCTCAGTTTTCTACTGCATGGGCGACTGAATAAAGAAATCGCGTGGAAAGCGTTCTTCATCACAACTTTGAAAAGTCTGCTAGCCACAGCCGCGATGATTTACTGCTTGCAGCTACTCACCGAGAGCATCCCCTCAACTTGGATCCTGCTTGGCCTCGGAATTCCTGGGGGAGCGCTAGTATACGCAGCCGCCTCCTTCCTCCTAAAAAGTCCTGAACTGCAGGAAACTTTTGCCCTGTTCCTCCGATTAAGTAAGCGACGGCTTAACAAGTCTCGTTAGGCCAGCTAGGTCGGAGCCTTTTTACATGGCCGCAATTCTACGCGCCCGCTATGTCGGTCGCCCTGAAAAATCCCGCGATACGCTGCTGTTGCTGCAGCGAGAGAAGAATCGGCTCGACTCCGCCGCTTCTGCTCGCCATGCCAAAATGCGTGCAGAACTCGCCAGTCGCGCCCGCGCATTGCGAGCAAGAACCAAGAAGAACTGTGAAAGAATGGCAGCGCGGCAGTCGCAGCGTTCTCTTGTCCAAGAACTCATGCAATTGAATGCTCGATTCAAAGAAGCGCTGCATGATGCTCAAAACGACTGTATTCAAATCTCATTGCAAGTCACTGAGTCGGTACTTGCAGCTAGCTCCCCTGAACTATCCCGCACTCTGCCAAATCGGATTATGGTTTCCTTGGCTGAACTTCGAGATGCGAGCGGAATCATCGTAGAGGTGCACCCGGATGATGTCGAGGCGGCGTCCAAGTCTCTCAGCTCCCGTCTGTATACCCCGCCACTGGAAGTTCGTGCTTGCGATGGAGTGGTACGAGGCAAGGCTCGCCTGGTTACCGCCGTTGGCTCGATCTTGATAGATTGGCAGGATCATTTGGAGCACCTTAAAGCAGAGCTGAAGACCGCCGCGCGAAAAGCGCGCCTTCACATGAGCCGCAAATGATACCGATTTCAGAAATCAGCTCAACCATCGATTGGAAACCGCGCCTGCTTTGCATCGGAACGGTATGCGCAATAAAAGGAGCTCTTGTTTCTGCTCGCATCCCGCTCGCAGCACTGGGCGACCTCTGCTGGATCGAACGTCGCTCGAAACTGCCTCTTCCAGCACAAGTGGTGTCCTTCTATGAAGACCTGTGTTGCCTGGCGGCATTTGATTCACTGGAGGGCATTACCCCCGGCGCAAAAGTTCGTGGCAGCGGCGGTGCTCCATACGCTGCCACAAATGGCGATCCACGTGGGCAGGTCCTTGATGCACTCGGTGGTCCCTTGCGCCCCGCTTCCATCGGATGTCCCGATCCGCTGGAGCCTTTGCGTATGGTGCTTCACGCCGCACCTCCTAATCCGCTTGAACGAAGGCCCATTACCTCGCAGCTTGTCACCGGGATTCGCACAATCGACGCACTGTGTCCCCTTGGCTATGGACAGCGTATGGGGATATTCGCCAGCGCCGGCGTCGGCAAATCAACCTTGCTTGGGATGATTGCCCGCCATGCGCAAGTGGATGTGACGGTAATAGCGCTTGTCGGCGAACGCGGCAGAGAAGTTCAGGACTTCATCGAGCACGGTCTTGGTCCGGCGGGCTTAGCCCGATCCGTGGTGGTGGTTGCCACCAGCGACGAGAGTCCATTGCGGCGCCTGTTAGCGCCGAAAACTGCAACCGCTATCGCCGAGCACTACCGCGATCAAGGTTTAAGGGTTCTTCTTCTGATTGATTCGCTCACTCGCACCGCACGCGCTATCCGCGAAGTCGAGCTGTCCGCAGGCGAAATTCCAGTGCGCCAAGGGTATACCGCCGGGGTCTATAGCGAGCTGCCTAAACTTCTCGAGAGAGCTGGCACGAATTCTTGCGGCAGCATCACTGCGCTCTATACGATTCTCACCTCTGGTGAGGAGGAGCACGATGCGCTGGCTGATGAGATTAAAAGTATCCTCGATGGGCATTTGGTTCTCTCCTCGGCCTTAGCGCGACAAGGCATGCGTCCGGCGATAGACCCCCTTCATTCAGTTTCAAGACTACAGGAAAAATTTTTGGACCAGCGGCAGTTGAGTCAGGCATCAACGATCCAGAACCTCCTCAGTCGACTGCGCCGCGACCGAGAAATCCTACTCCTAGGCGGTACCCCCGACCCGGAATTGAAAGCAGCTCTTCAACTTGAGCCCGATCTCATGCAGCTACTTACCCAAGCCCCCAACGAGAGCTCTCCCCTTCACGAGACCACTCATCGTTTGGCAGCGATCGTTGCTCGATTCCACTCTCTAAGAGGCGTTGCAGTGACGGAGCAATCCTAGAAACTTCCGGCACTTAGCAGCATTTTACCCTTGGAGTCGCCTAGGTAATCTGTTAAAGCTGAGGCAAAGGAACAACACCCTATGGCCAGAAAAAAATCGATCGAGCGGATTTTGGAACAAGCTGCTGACACCCAGCACGGGTTTAAGCGCACATTAACACCGACGAACCTGGTGCTGCTGGGAGTGGGTGGAATTATCGGCGCGGGAATCTTTGTTCTGACCGGGCAGGCCGCCGCCAGCTATGCTGGGCCAGCCATCGTTTTGTCATTCATACTTTCAGGCATCGGCTGTGCGTTCGCAGCACTGTGCTACGCCGAATTCGCGGCAATGATTCCAATCTCCGGAAGTGCGTACACCTATTCCTACGCAACTCTCGGCGAGTTCGTAGCATGGATCATCGGATGGGATCTCATCCTTGAGTATTTATTCGGCGCATCGACCGTTGCCGTGGGGTGGTCGGGATATGTCTCGAGTTTTCTCGCTGACGTGGGTATGCCTATTCCGGCAGCCTTTGCGAGCTCGCCCTACAAGTACACGCCAGGTGTAGGTTGGGAAAACACCGGGGCGATCGTCAACTTACCAGCCATGCTTATCGTGGCCTTTTGCACGTACCTCTTAATAGTCGGAATCAAAGAGTCGGCGAAATTCAACAACCTGATAGTTCTAGTAAAGGTTTCGGTAATTCTGCTCTTTATCGGTTTCGGATTTCAGTACATTCAACCTGAAAACTTAACTCCCTTTATTCCGCCGACGGATGCAGCGGGACATTTTGGTTGGATCGGCGTTGTCACAGGAGCCGGCG
>JAFLCA010000146.1 GCA_017302875.1 Deltaproteobacteria bacterium | reverse complement strand
CTGTAATGGCGCTCTCGGCACCCGCAGTGGCATCACGCTGCGCTGCTGCTGTATTAAACGCGCTAGAGAGTCGTGAACTGGAAGATCCTAGAGCCGATAGCTCTTTGCTTAAGCGATCCTTGATTGTTGTTAGCGTATCGATGGCCGCACGTGCATCACTTGCGCGAGCGAGCGTCGTTACGCCGATACTTGTGGTGGTGCTTGCATTACTGAGGTACGAGTTCAAGCGGTTCGAGACAATACCTAAGAAATCGAGTACTCCGTCTCCGTTAATGTCGACTGCTGCTGACCCGACAACTGCGGACGATGATGTGGTGGTTACCTTTGCTGAAGCCTGGAACGTACCGTCTCCGTTTCCGAGTCGATAGGAGATACCATTCGCGAGAGCGCCTGCTTGTGCATACAGGTCGAGATACCCGTCACCATTCAGATCGGCAACTTTAGCAAAGTAGGTGCTGCTGCCAACGATAAGAGAGGTTCCCGAGTCGAACTGTCCCTGACCCAATCCGCGGTACAGGGTTGTGCCGCCGCTTCCCCCGCTTAGAACGTCAACGTACCCGTCGCGATCGAAATCGCCAAGCGTGACGTCCGTTGCCGTGGCGGAGCCGATAGTCGTAGTTTGCGAAAAAGAAGCGTTTCCGTCATTTGTATAGACGGCAAATGAATGGGCCGCCGTTGCATTTGCTGCAACGATATCCATATCGCCGTCCCCGTCCATGTCGGCGGTATCGATGCTATAAATATTACCCGAGAAGTTGTACGAGACCGAGCTCTTGAATTTTCCGTCCCCGTTTCCATTCAGGATTCGCAGGCCAGAACTTCCAACGGCTGTTGCTATGTCCAACTTTCCGTCTCCGTTGAAATCAGCTAATCGCACGTTTCTCGCAAATCCGCCAAAGTTCTCGGAGGCACTTTGAGAAAAGACACCGCTTCCGTTATTTGATAAGACCGCTACACCGCCACTCGCCGACTGCGATGTTGTTACGATATCGAGATCCCCATCTCCGTTAACATCACCTACAGTTAAGTAGGTAAGAGAGCTTGGCAAAAGTGTTCCGGCGAACGTTGTCGCGAATGTGCCATCTGCGTTCTGAAGGTGAATAGCGACGTTTCCAGTTCCATTCTGAACAGTGGCTAAGTCAACATCTCCATCACCATCAAAGTCACCCGAGCCAATATCAAAACCACCACTGGTGCCCGCTAGTTGCACGCCAGTCGCATTTGTTCCGTTCCACTGCGTGTGGGCTAGGCCAGTTCCAATGCCCGTTTGCAAGGAGCCGACGCCGTCGATTCCGACGTGGATATTCAAGCTGCGAAATCCTCCCGTTAAGAGGGAGTTGCCGTTGAAGGTGGTGCTGGAGGTAATGCGGTTGAACTCAGCGATCAATTGATCAGATTCTTTTTGCAGGGATAGTCTCTGGGAGGTCGATAGCGAGCCGTTGGCCGCTTGTTGCGCAAGTTCGAGTAGCCGGTCAGTTACTCCTGAGAGCTCTCTGACAGACCCTTCTGCGATGCTCAGCGCGCTCACGCCGTCACTAATGTTAAGCATCGCACGAGAGAAGAGATTTCGTTTTACGGCGAGACCGGAAGCGACCGCGAGTCCGGCGGCGTCATCGGAGGCGTTGTTGATGCGAGACCCGGAACTTAGTTTATCAGACGCGTTGGCCTGCGACTGCGCGTGCTTGTTCAGCAAACGCAAACTGCGCAACGTATCTAGATTTAGTCCGAGCGAAATTGACATCCGTGTTTTTCGAAATGTTCGCCGGATCCGTCCGGCGCACAAAAAAATACCTCATGTTCAGGATCGCCAATAAACTCGCTACTTTGTAGATTCTGGAGCTAAAATTCAGGGAAACTTAAGATACTTCGGCTACGAAAATTTCCTATTTCACGCAGACCATTCTCGGGGCTCGTATCAGGCCCAAGTGATTACGGGGGGTTGGCGTTGCAAGCAGCAGCAAGGCTCGAAATGCTACTGGCCGACTCCAGAGTAGCGCAGCATTCCGCGCCGCCAGATGACTCGGGCGAGCAGCGTAAAAACCATTGCCCAAAGAGCCGCTAAGATGAACCCGTACATAAGACTTTGTGAGCTCAGTTCGCCAAAAAGTGTGCGCACGGGGAATGCGATGATGTAGAAAAAGGGCAATGTGGTAACGAGGCTCTGTGCCCATTCGGGAAATGTTTGAATCGGAAGGTACACTCCACCAAGAAATTGCGTTGTCAGCTGCATGATGACACCGAGGCTCCAGACCTTGTCAGCCCAAAAGGCCGTTAGATCAAGACAGGCAAGCACCACGAACATTAGGTAGCCAGCCAAAAGTGTGGCGGCAGTGCCAAGCACGATACTCGAAGCGCTGATATGGAGCCCTTCGGGAATTCCGATGGTGAAGTAAAAGAGCGCGAGCGCCACTCCAACTTGCACAAACAATACAGCAGCGCGCGAAAGGCAAGTAACGTACTTGTAACCAAAAAAGGGCAGCGGAAAAATTAGGTAACGGGTCAGCGTTCCGTCGTAAATGTCGCGGGAGAAAAATCCGAGGTCTACAGAATTGACCTCATATATAAATGCACTCACGACGTAGTACATCATCATGGCATGAAAGTCATAGCCCGCGATGACGTCGACGCCCCGTACGTGGAAAATCTCTTTCCAAACAAAATAGGCAAGTCCGACTTTCGCAAATAGAGAGCAGAATAAATTCAGCCAAAAGTCGACGCGATACGAGAGAACTCGGCGAATTTCAATCGAGAAAAGATGAGGAATCCAGCGCCATTCGATTGCGTGAATCACGCGCTTACTCCTGTGCGAATGAGGCGTTCGATTACAATGCTGATGTCTTCCTCCTCAACATCGAGATCAAGCACGGTAGTGGATGCAAGCAATTCAGAAACCGTCTGCCCCACCTTGTCGCGAGGTACTTTGATACGCAGCATGCCATCCTGATCTGATAACACCTCCCCGTGCTGAAACTGCGGGCGAGGAGCAGGGTGCCCGTTGCTGGCAGGAAGTTGCGCCCAAATGATCTTATCGCAGGCGACTTTCTCCAAAATTGTTTTCAGCGGCCCATCGTAAACGAAGGAACCTTGGCGAATAACTACGATACGTTCACACAGCTCCTCAATGTCCTCCATGTAATGCGAGGTGAGAATAATGGCCGGCTTGTACTTTTTTGAATACGAACGAATGAAGTTGCGTGTCGCGCGCTGCGCAGTTATGTCGAGACCGATAGTGGGTTCATCAAGAAAGATGACTTTGGGTTGGTGCAGAAGGGCGGCAATGAGTTCCATCTTCATGCGCTCGCCGAGGCTTAGGCTGCGAATTGGCACGCGCAGTTGGTCTCGAACCCCGAGTGTTGAAACCAACTCTTCAAGGCGCTCTTCGTAAGCAAATTTCGGGATGCGGTAGATTTCTCGCAACAAAAGGTAACAGTCAGCGGCAGGCAAGTCCCACCATAATTGGGCTTTTTGGCCCATAATTAATGCAATTTGCCGGCGAAATTCATTGTCGCGCTGCCAAGGTTGGAAGCCTAAGACTGAGGCATTGCCGGAGCTGGGATGCACGATTCCTGCAAGAATTTTTACGAGAGTTGTTTTTCCTGCACCGTTAGCACCTACTAATCCCAAAATTTCCCCAGGCTCGACTTGCAAAGATACTTTGTCCAAAGCAACTTTGGATACCCATTCGCGCTTTACCAGCGATCGCAGGGAGCCGAGCAAGCCCGGATCTTTTTTGTGGGTCTTAAATACTTTGCTAATTTGATCAACTTTTATCATGAGGCTTTCTTGATGGTACTCGACTGTCTTGAGGGGCAGAAAACAGCAACCGCGCATTGCTCGCAAGCCGGGCGCTGGGCTTTGCACACTCGGCGTCCGTGAAAAATAAGCCAATGATGCAAGTGATGCCAGATCTCCTTTGGAAAACGCTCGCGTAACTGCTGCTCGACTTCGTCTCGCTTTTCGGAGCTGGCCAGGTGCAGCCTACGCGCCACACGAAACACATGGGTATCAACGGCAAGGGCCGGCTCTATGCCGAGCTGACTCAAAATCACACTGGCGGTCTTACGTCCGACTCCTGCCAGCTCTTCGAGCTCAGATCTTGATCGCGGGAGTTTATCATGGTGTTTCTCGTGCACGACCTTGGCCATACTCAGCAAATTCTTCGCCTTGCTGCGGTAATAATTGATTGGGCGAATGCTCTTTTCGAGCTTGGGCAGCATGGCCTTGCTCAGCGCTTCGAAAGAGGGGTAGGTGCTAAACAGCTGAGGCGTGACTTCGTTGACCTTTTTGTCCGTGCATTGAGCCGAAAGGATGACCGAGACAATAAGCTGGTAGTCAGACGAAAAGTTCAGCTCAGAGCGAGGGTCGGGATAGAGCGCCTCAAACTCTTTGAGAAGTTTTCGATCTGATGCGTGACCCATGGTATCTTAAAATCTCGTTATATCGGGGGTTTGGGTAAGTGTGCGTAACTCAAGCAGTTATGAGAAGCTGCTACTGCCAGCTTGGGAGAAGCTATCAATTTGAGGCGCTTTAGGCGAAATGTCAATTTCTGAAGCGTTTTAAGTGCTTGGCTGAATCTAACCTTACAGGCAGCAAGTGAAATTTTCTTTCTTAGGTCTTCTTCATGCGTAAGTCGCTCCTCAATCTCTATCTGCAAAAAGTTGCCGAGGGAGATCGCTCGTACGTCGATCGACTTTGCAAGCAACTTTCCGATCGTCTCATTTTCGCTCCGGTAGTTTCTTCTCCTGCGAGCGCCTCCGGTGCCAGAGCCAAATCGACATTTTCTGTTTTGCGAATTACCGAAGGGGCACGCTCGTTGGTTCCGATTTTCACTTCGGAGAAACGCTTCAAGGAATGGGGAGAGAAGCGCTCTCACGGTGGGGGTTCCATCTCGCTTTTAGGTGGCGACTTTTGCGCAGCTTTGGGTGCGGATACTTGGGTTACCATTGATCCGGGATTCGAGGAGAATTTGGAAATCGAACCAGCACTCGTCGTTAAGATTTCAGAAAGTGGTCTGTCCGAAGAACCGGCAGCGCCGCAAGAAGACAGTATCGAGATCGAAATTCCTCAGTCACAGTCAAAGCCGCCCCCTTCAGCAGCTAAGGGAATCGTCAATAACGCTATGTTCTCTTCTCAAGCCAAGAGTGATGAGTTCATCATGGCGCGCGATCAAATGAATGCGGCAAAGCCTCAGTCTGCTTCTACGAGCGAAGAAATACCCTCGGTCGGAAGTAAATTCATTCGTTCGGCAATTTTCTCGAGCGCACAAGGGGCTGTCGGGGATTTTCAAGCAGAGAAAGCTCTGGAGAAAGCCGGTTTGGCTGCTGCGCCGAAAAGCGCCGACGCTGCTCGCTCTTCTCTGGCTGGAACCACGCTTTCTTCAGCGGCAACGACGCCACAGGAGAAGCCGGCGGACGAAGCTCCTGAACCAAAAAAGAAGAAGTCTTTCTTAAGTTTCCTTAAGGGAAACTAAGGCAGCTCGGCCAAGATCTCATCGTAGTTCCGATTCTGAATATCCTTCATGCGCGTTATTTCGGCACGTGTCGCCGCGATCGAGCTGTTATAGGTGGCAGCTCTCGCGGCGAGCTTGCGGTATTGCTTGCAAGCTTGCGACCGTCCGCGAGCGCGCTGTGAACGCGGGCAGCGAGCTGCCGCCGCATTAAGCGCCGGAGTAATGTCTTTGAGCAACAGCATGCTTTTATCGCGATTATTGAGCGAGATGTTCAAAATGAAGTAGGACGCTTCCAATTCTGATGCGCGTACTTCTTCATTTGAAGGAATAGTATCATTGCTCGTGTGTAAGGCATCCGCGACTGCCGCAAATTTGAAGAAGAATGTCTGAAGCGCGGGGTGCATATCGAGCACCATGCGCGTGCGCGAGTTTCGGTCCGCTTTTCGTGGTGGAATCGGAACGAGCGCGGCCTTTGCCTGAGGGATTACTCGGCGCAGAGTTTCCCGAAGTCCTAGGACCGGGGTGGCGTTCGTAAGACAGTTTCCGATGTCATACAAGCGGATCGCGTCATTTGCGGCAACGGCTACCACATCCGCTCTGCCATTCTGTGCAGTGGAGAGAGTGGCGACTTGTTTTCCGAACTGCGAATTGGCGGGGCCTTGAAAGCGATACATTATTCCGCGCCCGCCTGACGTTTCATCAGCAATCACTGATATCACGGAAGCATAGTTGCCCCCGGGCGCTCCGACCACGAGGTCGGGTTCGCGATCGAGATTGATGTCGCCGAGTGGGGCAAGTGCGGCGCCGAAATTGTCGTTGGCGTGATCGCCGAAATCAAGCTGGAAGCTTTCGCCATTTGGATAAAAGTATCCGACGTGTCCACCTTCAGGGCGGAATTCCGTTTGGAATTGTGCCGGAATATTGAACCCGCCACCTCCGGCAGGAACATTGCGGCCCGTACCCGCCGCGTAAATAATTTCACCTGTGGAACGTGCACCTAAAGAGGCGATTGCGCCTGTTTCTCCTAGTCTTCCGTTATGAGCAAAGGTCGAACCGAACCCGCGATAGTTTCCCTGCGCATCATAGAAGAGGATGCCACCGGTATTACGCACTGGAAAGCCAATCGGATCCATATCGACTGTCATGGCAAATCCACCATCGGTCGGATCTACGCGCATTCCAGTTACTGCTCCAAAGCGTACGCGGTTCGGAGCAATTAAATCCTCACCATCGGGAGAATTGATATCCGTGGGAAAGTAGAAGCGCGTGGGACTCTGCGCACCGCTGCGCATAAGGCCGCCGGGATCGAGCTGATACCACCAATACGGGCAACCTGGGCAGTGCTCTGACGGCAATATCGGAGTGGTCGGTTCTCCAAACTGATTCAGGTGATACAAATAGTAGAGGGGATCCTCGTTGCAGGCATTCACTTGCTCCGCGTTGTTGACCATGAATAACTTGCTGCCCGCAGCCGCCATTACTCTACCTTGTTGGGCGCGCACGGCTTGAGTCGCGTTGCAGAGTGCATCATGCCAGCTAGAGAACGGCCAGTTCGAAGTATAAAAGGGCGCTGTAGAACCTTTGACTGGAAGAAGATCAACACTACCAGCTCGAAAACTGCGCGTGCTGTCATAGCTTCCATCTGCAAGGCGATAATAGTGAATCCAGCTTAGCTCCTCGGGCGTTTCATTTGTAGGTTGTGGCGCGAGGATGCGACTAAAACTTATGGCTACTTCTCCGTCCGTGAAGCCGACACTTACCGAAGTTGAAGGGGGAGTGGGGATCGAGAATTTTGGGATCACATGTAGCCCGCCCTCGCGCGAAACTTCGGCGATCGTTACAGTCTGTCCGCGTCTGTAAGCGAGATAGCGAGAGTAGGGGCGATCGAAAACCGAGGAATATAGAAAATCGGAACCACCGGGGAGGACTACCGGAGCCCCGCATGCTTGAGAGAACGCGCGCGGCGCGAAGCAGAGAGTAGACGCGGCGACTAGCGCGCAAAGGAAAAACTGTTTCATTCGACAACCCCAACAAAACATCCGTGTATCTACACACAACCTATTCCTGTTATGGGAGGATGAACGTGTAATGCCTCAGGAATCTTTCTTGGCTAGAAGTCTGACCTAACCATTGAAGAATATTAAGAAAACTGCCGGGTGCTCCTGCTTGGAGCGGCGCGCTGTATATAAGTAGTCTCCGCGACGACGATTGATAGTCACTCTCAGAGAGGATAGGGTTCCCGCTAGGCCGGAATTACGGAGAGTGGAAATGCGTATTATGACCAAAGCGAGTCTTGCTTCGAGTGTATTACTGATTTCATTGGTGCTGCTTGCCTCGTGCGGCAAGAAAGAGCAGGCAGCCGAGAATCTGCCTCCTAGAGTTCCAGTGCTCAAGATCGAGCCGCGGGATATTTCCATTCCTATGGAGTTTGTCGGGCAGACTCGCGGTGCAATTGATGCTGAAATTCGCGCCCGAGTTGAAGGTGTTATTCAAAGCGTAAACTTCAAAGAAGGCGCTGAAGTCAAACAGGGAGACTTACTTTACACAATAGATCCCGCCCCGTTCGAGGCAAAGCTCGCCGAAGCAAAGGCGAAGCTTGTTGAGGCTCAAACAAAGCACGTCCGAGCTAAGTCAGATCTTGGAAGGCAGAAAGCTCTTGCTGCCACGAAGGCTGCCAGTCAAAGAGACTTGGACGCGGCTATTGCGCAAGAGGGCGTGGCGCAAGGGGGTGTGGACGCGGCAACTGCGGCAGTTGATGCTGCGCAGATTGAGCTTGGATATACCCGTATCAGCGCGCCGGTTTCGGGAACGATCGGGCTTACGAAGGCTAAAGTCGGGGAGTTCGTCGGGCGTCCGCCGAATCCAGTGGTTCTTAATACCATTTCACAGTTGGATCCCATTCATGTTCGGTTCGGTGTCGCCGAAGCGGACTACCTCTATTTGTCTAAATTGAATCAAAAGCGCGTTGAGAATGGAGAGGGCCGCCAGAACTTTGATTTAACGTTGGTGCTCGCCGATGGTTCGGTAGCTCCAGACAAGGGTACGCTTATCTCCCTGGATTCGCGTGTGGATCCATCGACGGGCACGATCCTGGTCGAGGCTTCATTTCCCAATCCTGGTAAAATTATCCGTCCGGGCCAGTTCGCTCGTATTCGCACTATAAAAGAATCGATGGCAGGAGTGATCGTCGTGCCGAAAATGGCGCTTCGCGATTTACAGGGTATTCAGCAAATTGTCGTTGTCAGCCCAGAGAACAAAGCTGAAATCCGTAATATCAAAGTTGGTCAGACAATCGGGAATCAAGTCGTCGTTACCGAGGGGCTGTCGGCAGGGGAGCTAATCGTTCCCGAGCTTCAACAGCGCCTCACCAGCGGGATGACTGTCGTTCCTACGTTAGAAACAAAATAACAAAGCCACTCACATGAACGATCACGCACCAGCGAAAGAAAATTTTTTCGTTCGCCGTCCTATTGTTGCCATTGTCCTCTCAATTATTTTGGTGATTTTCGGCGGAGTTTCCTTGTTGAAACTGCCCGTTTCCATGTATCCGGAAGTCGTTCCCCCGGAAATTCAGGTTACTTCTACATATAACGGTGCTGATGCGATAGCGGTCGAAAGCTCGGTGACGACGCCTTTGGAACAGAAGATCAATGGCGTTGAGAATTCCATTTATATTCGCTCAATCAATTCCAATGACGGAGTGAGTTCGATTCGCGTTTCGTTTGAGGTCGGTTCCAATCTCGACATGTCAAACGTTCTCGTTCAGAACCGCGTCTCTGAAGGGCAAGCCGCTTTGCCTGAGGAAGTGAAGCGTCTTGGCGTTACCGTAAAGAAGTCGCTCTCCTTTCCGCTAATGCTGGTTGCCTTGCGTTCCCCGAAAGGGAGCTTCGACGGGAATTTTTTGAGCAACTATGCGCTTATCAATGTAAACGATGAGCTTTCGCGTATCGCCGGTGTTGGGCAGGTAAACATGTTCGGCGGTAGCGAATACGCTATGCGTATCTGGATCAACCCAGGTCAGCTGGCGACTATGAATATCGGCGTCACCGATATTATCAAAGCCATTCAAGCTCAGAACGTAATAGCTCCCGGCGGAAAGGTAGGAGGCGAGCCTGCCCCTCCCGGAACGGAATTTACATACTCGTTGCGTTTGCAAGGGCGTCTCAAAACTCCAGAGGAATTTCAGAACGTCATCGTAAAGGCCAATGCTGATGGATCTCTCGTTCGCG
>JAFLCA010000145.1 GCA_017302875.1 Deltaproteobacteria bacterium | reverse complement strand
ATGATTTTCCGTGGTACCGGAGAAATCCAGCACGCCTTGACCGAAGGACATTTGTCTCTGCATGCGAAAATCAAATGTCGTTATATTGGCGTGGATGAACACGGGCAGAAAAAAATTGAGCGTGTTGAATCAACGGCCGGGCGTATGTTGCTGTCGGATCTTTTGCCCCGTCACCCCAAGATTTCATTCAATGAAATCAACAAGGTTCTGACCAAAAAGGAACTGACCAACCTGATCGACGTGGTGTATCGTCATTGCGGCCAGAAAGAAACGGTTATTTTCTGTGACCGGATGATGAAGCTGGGCTTCCGTCATGCGTGTGTGGCCGGTATTTCCTTCGGTAAGTCAGACATGATTATTCCGAAAGAAAAAGAGAAAATGGTCATCGATGCCACTAACAAAGTGGCCGAGTATGAGCAACAATATCTGGACGGTCTGATCACCAAAGGTGAAAAATACAACAAGGTGGTCGATATTTGGTCTCGGTGCACGGATGACGTGGCCGAAGCCATGATCAAGGGCAAGATGACCGGCATTGCTTACGAATTAGTACAGACCCAGGATCATCGCTTGCCGCTGCTTGAGCCAATGAGCGAAGTGGCCGGAAAGCTATCCGTCCTGAACGGCGCCTTCTTCTTATTGTCCCAGAATGAAGGTCGCGGTCTCGTACTTGGCGGTGTCGTCGGCGTTCCCCCGGCTGATGTCGTTATTATTGGTGCCGGAATTTCTGGTCGCGCCGCTTGTAACGTCGCAATGGGCATGGGCGCTACGGTAACCGTCTTGGATATCGACTACGCCAAGCTTGAACGCATCGAAGCTCAGTTCGGTAACCGCGTGCGCACGGTGTTCTCTAATCGCGAAGCTATTGCCCGCGAAGTAACCCGAGCTGACTTATTGATCGGTGCGGTTTTGAGCCCCGGCGCTGCCGCTCCGAAGCTCATCACCCGCAAGATGATCCAGTCGATGAAGAAAGGTTCTGTATTTGTCGACATCAGCATCGACCAAGGCGGATGCGCAGAGACGATTCGGCCAACTTCCTTGGATAACCCGGTTTATGTGGAAGAAGGAGTTACGCACTACGGTGTTTGCAACATGCCTGCGCAGACTCCACGCACGTCGACCATGGCGCTCACCGCAGCGACCCTGCCCTATATTTTAAAGATTGCCGATCGCGGGTTTGCCGGGGCCATGAGCACCTGCGCAGAACTGCGAAACGCCCTAAACACCCACCAAGGCGCCCTGACCAATCACGCAGTCAGCGAAGCGGTGGGAATTCGCTACACTTCAATCGAATCGGCACTGGGCTAATTCACGGGGCCAAAAAGAAACGGTGTGAGGACTCTCTCTTAAAGAGTTTCCTCACACCGTCACACGTTCGAAACGTGGCAATGCGCCTTGAGGCCGCGAGTCTTTCGCTTAGGCGGTAACGCTGGCCTTATCTTCCTTCGGAGCTTCAGCAGTTACTTCTGCATCCTTCTGGATAGCCGCCTCGGTCTTGGCCGTGCGCTTTGAAGGATCACGACGACGCACAATCACTGGTGAGTTAATCAAAAGCGTCGTCGTATCAGTTTCACGCTTATACGTAATGTCGAATCCATGTTCGTCGATTTCGAAGTACTTCTCGATGACATCGACCATCTCGCGCTTGAACTTCGTCATTTCCTCAGGAGTGAGGCCGGTGCGATCTTGCACCAACACGAACGAGAGTCGGCTCTTCGCGAGAGATTTACTCGAACTGCCGTTTGAAGTTTTGTTCGAACCGAAGAATAATCCTTTCAGCGCTGTAAACACGTTAGGCCCCTTTCAAAATAAATAGACGCAGCCGCCATTCTTAGCGAACAATTACGAAGCAACACCCAAACGACGAGTCAAACGATCCCAAAAACTTGCCGGCTCTCCGGTCTCAGTCGGAAGATTCTCTCCGCACAAACGTGCCGCGATTCGATTGAATGAATCACCGGCCTTCGACTTCGAGTTATACACAACCGGCTCACCGCAGTTAGCGGCAACGATTACACTGTCATCTTTCTCAATGACCCCGATCAAATCTATTCCCAGGATATCCTGCACATCAGCAACCGAGAGCATATCGCCACGGCGCACCATGTTGTAATCCATTCTGTTCACGATCAACGAAGCCTCAATTCCCTTTGCGCTCAACAAACCGATAACACGGTCAGCATCACGAATTGCCGGGATTTCCGGAGTCGTTACAATCAAAGCCCGGTCGGCGGCGGCGCACGCGTTGCGAAATCCCTGCTCGATTCCGGCTGGGGAGTCTACCAAGATGAAGTGGTATTCACGACGATACTGATCGAGCACTGACTTTACCTCGTCCTCGGTCACCACATCCTTGTCGTCCGTCTGCGACGCAGGCAGCAAGAAGAGATTATTCGACTTCTTCGACTTAATAACTGCCTGAGCCGGCTTACATACATTCTTAGCAACATCGACGAGGTTGAACACGATGCGATTTTCTAATCCGAGAATCACGTCCAAATTTCTCAAACCGATATCAGCATCAACAACAAGGACACGCTTGCCCTTGAGAGCCAATGCGGCGCCCAGACTGGCAGTTGTCGTCGTTTTGCCGACTCCGCCTTTGCCCGAGGTCACGACGATTATCTCGCCCTCGTTCTTCTTAGCTCCCGTGCCGTTGTTTGCGCTCATAGTTTTCCTCTAGCCTAATGCGTTACAAATATTGCAGACGAGTTTTATAGCCGCCGACGATTAACCATCGACTTCGACAAATAAGGTTCAACGACGATCGTGCTGCCGTCGACTCGCGCCAGCTCGGCGCCGCCCTGCCCTTCCGACGAGCTGCCGCGCGAAATCACCATTCCGATGCGCAGCTGTGTGGGGCGAAGGTCAAGAGCGAAGATGACGCGCCCTCCACCGGTTTCATCGTATGCCCCGGCATGAGCGACACCGCGCAGCGTGCCGAGAACGATAATATCGCCCCCTGCAATCAATTCGGCGCCAGAGTTCACATCGCCAAAGACAACCAAAGAATGTTCAGTTTCAATTTTCTGACCGCTACGGAGGGTCGAGTAAACGATTCTTGCGTCAGGATCATCCCACAGCGCCGCATCGGCCACGACATTCCCGCGCCGATCTTCAACAAAGTCGGAGCTTGAGAATTCGGGGGCGCCGCGCCCTGAAGATTGAGTACGGCTATCAATGCCAAGAGCCTCGATGCCGTCGAACAAGCTCACTGAGCGCCCAGCAGGAGCGGCACTCGGCTTCACCGCAGCGGCCTTCGATGATACCGGCACGGACTTGGAAGCAATCGGGCTAGCAGCGATGACAGTATCGGATATCGGCTTGGCCGACTCACGCAAACGCGAAGCACGAATCGTAATGTCGAAATCGCGGGTCAAATTTTCAGAGAGCTCTTCCACGAACGCATCGTCTGGACGCAGCCCGACCCACTCAAGGGCCACTGAATTCCCAGCCAGAAATCCCTTTCGAGAATTCATGAACTCAATAAGGGCTTCTTTCAGGTGCCCCTTATCAACTCGGCCGTCCAATCGGATGACGAGACCGTCGCCAGTGCCGCGCGCGGTGATTATTCCGCCCTTGTCAGCAAGCTCTCTCTCGGTACCGAGCAAATCACTATCACCATGTTCCATAATTTGACCTACGTAGAACTCGATTTAAGCCCGCTTTGAGGATTGAGGGGCTGTGGAAAATTCAGTATTATTAACCATTTAACAGGGGAGATTTGTTTAAGTAACTTATAGCAAACAAGCTAAAAACAAGTCAACAAACATTTTTATAATTGCTGCGCTTTTTTGCGATTCCTCTACACTGAGAGACATGAATAAGGACAACTGCGCAGCTTTCTGTATCGCGAGCGGAATGTTTTCGGGACTTAGCCCAAGGGCTCCCGGAACCGTGGGCAGCCTTGCCGCCATTCCGCTCTGGCTCGCACTGTACTACTGCGGCGCTTGGACTAATTGGCCGATTCGGATTTTTGCCGTAATTACATTGGTCGGCCTAGGGATCTGGGCGAGCTCCGTTGTTATGAAAAACTCCCCAGACGTAGAAGATCCTCAATACATAGTAGTCGACGAGTGGGCCGGAATGTGGATTTCCTTTCTTGCGCTTTCAGAGCCCTCCACTCTGGGGGTTTTACTGGTGCTGGGTTGGTTTAGATTTTTTGATATCACTAAATTGGGACCGATCGGCTGGGCCGAGAAGCTCCCCGGAGCTTATGGCGTAATGGCCGACGATTGCGTGGCGGGTATTCTGGCTATTCCTATGGTATTGCTATGTCAGATGGGAATTGGAAGTATCTAAGCTTGAGTCAAATTTTCAAATAGAACCATGCGTAAAATTGCGAACGCCGTCTTTGCCACCCTGACCGTAGGTATTGCGCTGGTAGCCATGCCGGCAAGCGCGCAAGTCGGCAAATCCGTGGCCAAAACTGCCACACCAACTGCGACCCCGCTCGCCACTATCGAGGCGACCCCAACCTCACCTCTCCCCACCGCGACCCCATATCCAGGACTACGGGCGGGATTCGAAACTAATTTTCAAGTCATGAATCCGCTTTCGCTGTCGGGGCGCATAGCCTTCTCCACGCCAATCGACGGCTACGAACGTATTCTCGTCCTCGATCTAAACTCCGGTCGCGTACGAAAGCTCATCGACGGTCCGGGCAACAACTATTTCCCAACCTGGTCGCATGACGGGCGCAAAATCACCTTCACCTCAGACCGCGATGGCAACAAAGAGATATATGTCGCCGATTGGGATGGAACAAATCAGATCCGTCTAACCAACAATGCCGTCACCGACGACAATCCGACCTGGACGCCCGACGACAAGCACGTAGTTTATTATTCAGACGCGACCGCCAGCGACGAGTCAGACTCCAACCTCTTTATGGTATCCGTTAGCGGCGGCACCCCCGCTCAGCTAACAAAATTCACCGGCAGAAACACCACTCCGCGAGTGTCTCCAGATGGCTCACTCATTTCATATTCAACAAATCGCTTTTGGCCAGGCTGGGATGTCTGCATTTGGAATCTACACAGCAAAGCAGAAAGCTGCCCGTTGCAGGGTAAGGCCTCATTCTGTCGCGGAGCCTGGTCCCCGTCCGGCAAACTTTTCGCCTACTCATTCGGACTTCTTGACGCAGTTGAAGTCGGGTACATCACCTCGGGCACCAAGGATAAAAAACCTCTCACCGAGATGGGCGGAAAGGAATATGACCCGGTTTGGTCGCCCTCGGAATCTCTAGTCGCATTCGTCGGCGACTCAGAAGTTCGCGGCACGTTCAATTTGTATGTGGTGGACTTGCAACGCAAAGTAACCCCGTTGCTTAAGTCCACGTACTCGATCCGTTATCCAACTTGGAGCGGCACGAAAACCTTCGAGCTGGAAGCTGAACGTCTGCGTCAGGCCGAAGTAAAAGAGGACCAAGAGGAACAGCGGGCTCGTGAACTGCTGGCCTCCACGCCTCCGCAAAGCCCGGCGCCGGAAGTCGCGGGTCACTAAGAGGTGCTCTTGCGTCTGTCCATACTTGGGATACTGGTTCTACTCGTCGTTACTCTTGGACTTAGCTCCTGTAGCCCCTTCTATGTAATGCAAGCCGCTTACGTCGAAAGCGGCATACTCATGCGGCGGCAGGATATCTCGGATGTCGTGGCCGACCCTTCGACGACCGACATCGAACGACAGAAACTTGCCTTAGTGAGCGAAGCGCGCCAATACGCAATATCGATGGGGCTTACGCCGGGCGATTCCTTTACGAAGTATTCCCGTGTTGACCAAGACGTTCTGGCCTGGGTTTTGATGGCCTCGCGCAAAGACGCATTTGAGTTGAAGACTTGGTGGTTCCCAATCGTCGGGTCGGTCCCCTATAAAGGTTACTTCTCTAAAGAAGACGCAGAGGAGGAAGGCGCACGCTTAGAGAAGAAAGGCTACGAACAATACATCCGCGGCACAGATGCCTTCAGCACCTTGGGATGGTTTAACGACCCCGTGCTGTCGACGATCCTTAAAAATGCAGACGTCCGAATTGTGAACCTCATTATCCATGAGTCGTTTCATGCGACTGTATGGATACCCAACAACGTAGACTTCAATGAGAGCCTCGCCAACTTCGTCGGGGTTCAGGGGGCCATGAGTTTCTATGCTGATCGGGCAAAGAAGTGTGAACCGAACTGCCCACCCCTCGCTCTGCAGGAAGCACTGGCTGCCCAGGAGGAATTCAAACGCGAATTAGAATTCGGCGACGTTGTGAAGCGCTTGTATGAGGCACTGCAGCAAGTCTACATAAGCCAGGAAAGCGAGGCTGAGAAGCTCAAGCGGCGCGTCGAGGTGTTCGAGTCTGAAATGGTCCCGCTGCGTAAACGTTACCCGAACATGAAGATTTTTAAGCAGGTTAACAACGCTGAAATCATGCAGCTTAGAATTTATCTCACCAACCTCGAACTGTTCCGTGCATTATTCGAGAAAAGTGGTAATAATTGGGCCGCTTTTATTGCTGCCATCAAGGACATCCAAACGGCGGTAGAGTCGGATTCGGAAAAGAAACCCTTCGACGTATTGAAGCAAAAATTGCTCTAGTTTTTTCACATCCTTTTGCCGAGCGAGGCCCCATGAATTTCGCGGACAGACTGATCCAATCCATTCAACGCAATAAGAGTTTTATTGTGGCTGGCTTTGATCCACAGCTTGAAACCTTCCCGCGCTTCATCTTGGAAGAAGCCGCAGCAAAGACTGCCAACAGTGAAGATGCGGTGTTTCAAGCCCTACTGCGATTTCATGCGATCGCCATCGAAGCCTTGAGCGGTGTTGTTTCAGCAGTAAAGCCGAATATCGCATTCTTCGAACAATATGGAATTTCAGGCCTGCTCGCATTCAGTCACATTTGCAAAATGCTGAAGGAACGCGAGGTTCCCATCATCGCAGACGTAAAGCGCGGGGATATCGGCTCAACTGCTAAAGCATATAGCGCTGCATATCTTGGGCGCGCCGCAGTTTTCGGAAAACCCACCGCGATGTTTGACGTGGATGCGATTACCGTAAACCCTTTCCTTGGATTCGACACCGTCGAAACTTATTTTGATGATTGCAAAGAGTACGGAAAAGGGATCTTCGTGCTGGTCAAAACATCCAACCCGGGATCGGCGACACTGCAAGGCATACAAAGCAATAGCGGCAAAACGATTAGCGAAAGTGTTGCACAGTGGCTTGGGGAGAAGGCCGAACAATTCGTGGGAACCTCCGGTTACTCAAGTTTAGGCGCCGTTGTAGGCGCAACGTACCCCGATGAGGCACGCGCCTTACGGAAGATCATGCCGAAGAATTTCCTTTTGATTCCCGGCATGGGAGCACAGGGCGGAAGCGCTCAGGATGCGGTGGCGGGATTCAGCACTCAAAAGTCTGGGGCTCTCATTAACATCTCACGCGGACTGCTTGGAAGCATTCCCGCCACCATCACGGATTCCCCTGCGCTGGGCCTCCTAATTCGCAATCGGGCATTGGAGTTTAACGCCCAGGTTGCTGCGGCTCTTGCCTAAGTAATTCGCTCAAAGAATTTTTTGGCAGAAAAGAAAAGCGGGCGTGGTGCAGTTCGGTTAGAACGCACTACGCCCGCGATTAGTGAGGCATCGCTTACACTTCGAAGTACGTCGAAGTCGGCGCTGCCATCATGGATCCGGAACCAGGAGCGACATCAGCTTTACGGTTCTTTGAGGCAATCGAAAGCAGTTGAGTCATCAACTCTAAATTGCCCATTGCTCCCTTACGGACCGAGTCATCCCCACCCAAGACAATGCCCCGGCGCATATTATCCTCGAGATGAAACTCGAGCGACTTCGAGCCATCCAAAGATGTAGTGCTATAGGAAGTGCCGGAGACAAAAATGCCTCCCGCAGGGTTTGCTGGAACTACGGTCGGCAATCCAATATTAAAGGGCGCTGAAGCCAGGATATCTCGCATATTCTCACTTGAGAGATCCTTGACCTTCTCTTGCAGCTTTGTTCCATTCTTCGTGGGAGTACTGTTCGCGGTAAACACGCTCGACGCGAAGGAATCAGTGAGAAACTGATTCGGCAAGAAACTGCTTCCTTTGAACTGATTCTTAAAATCGCCCTTGGCCCGACTAACAGCGCCAATAAAAGGAACCCCGCCCTTATCAGCGGCAATGGCGACGATGTAATCAGAACGAATGCCGCTCATGTTGACGCCCAACAGATTGTTGTTCTGACAATCAATGTTCGCAAACTGAGCGTTCATCAGCGAGCCGCTCGTGCCGTGCATATCGTTACGGCAGAATAAGGACTGCTTGCCTGCTGACTTCTCGAACCTCATGCCGGAGCAGTTCGCATTGTTCATATCATTATCAATAATCTGCGAACCATTGATTAGCTTGGTATCAGCTAAGCAAATATTGTGCGCCCAGCAGCTCTTGATATCGAAGTTATCAAGGGTAGCTCCGGACAGATCCAATCCGACTACATTCGTGTCGACGAATCCGCCATTGGCAAGACGGGTAATTTTGGCCCCTTCGGACAACAATGTACGGGCAAGCTCTGATCCTGCAACCAAGCCATAGCCGGAACCAGCGGAGATCTCATCTCGTTGTGCTGGCAGAGTTGTCGCTGCCCCAAGCTGATCCCAAGTATGTAGGATCGCATCCAGACGGCCTAAAATGCGGGCATTCGTCTGCTCACTTCTCGCGATGAGCCCTTCTTGATCGGGCGCCGTCGCATCCCTCCAAGCCGATTCAGAATCCAAGCGATACTCAACTTCCGTCGGAACTCCGCTCGAACCAGGAATCTTAAAGCGCGCATACACCAGTCCCTCTTGTTTGAACAACTCCATAGAGGCTGGGCCGGTCGCGGTCGACAGGCTTCCCACCGAAATTGCTGCTACATCAGCCTGAGTATCATCAAAAATTTGAGCAAAGCGCGGATCTGAAGCTGGCCCCTTGCGGCGATCCAACGTTTCGTCCTGAATGGATTCTATCGTCGCTTTCTTATGGCGCTCCAACAGATCGAGCGCCTGATTAACTGATTCAGAAACACTTTTGAATCCTCGCATCTCAATTGGCGGCGTGAGCGTGCGAAGGTTTTGCAAAGCGGCGTCGAGAGCAACTTTGCCATCGCGCGCGACCTTTATCGAGCCATCAGCTGCATCACCAAGGTTCTGTAATTGCCTCTCGCTCGGATAGAGAGCATTGGACATTTCGTCTAACTTAGACTGTCCAGCGGCCATTCCCTGAAAGCACACGAAGGTAGATTTTAGGAACGCAAGAACACCTTGCTGAGTCGCCGGGGCGAGCCTTGGGTCGTCGACCCGCTGCGCTGCCATTTCAATCTGCATTCGATCGGCGATCGCCTTAACAGCCGTGCCACCTTCTTTGCTGGCAAACGCGACGATATCGTCAATTTGCTTTTTAATCTGCTCAGCCGGTGTAGGCTCAGGCGCCTTCTCTCGTTCGCGTCGTGAATCTCTTGTGTCCCTATCTGCAGTGGCTGATGCGCTCATGCTAAACTCCTTAAACTCCTCGACTTTCAACGGACCCTGGGTTCCGTCCCCCTGTTATGCTGCCTTCTCTGAAATTTGCGACTTAAATAGTGTAAAGAGACCTCAATTCTTAAGCAAATCGATGTCTACCCCACAGCACTCAGTTTTGCGTGTCGGGGCGGGAAGTTAAACCCTTTCGGCCAATCCCCGCGCACCCAGCTAATGTCGCTTAGCCCAAGATCTTTGGCC
>JAFLCA010000144.1 GCA_017302875.1 Deltaproteobacteria bacterium | reverse complement strand
TGGAACGGATTGCGCCACAACGGGCAGCTGCCGAAGGGCTAGGTGATCTGTGAGCACTAGATATGCGGCGGCAGCGAAAGCTAACACCGCTGTCAACAAAATCAGCGCGACCGCGTTCGTTTTCATTAGAAGCCCGCGTCAGTGACAATCAGAATCAGGAGCAATGGAAGATAAATTACCGATGCGCGCAGCAGCTGCTTCGCATCAGCGACCGAGCGAGAGCGCGCCACCACCACTCCCGCCGCCAGCAAAGCCAAACCGAGCAGAAGTGCTCCGTAAAAATAGAGATAGCCCGACATACCCATAAACGTCGGCAGCAAAGAAATGGGGATAAGCAAAACAGAAAACCACAGAATCTGGCGGAAGGTGCTATTCCCATCCGGCTCGACACAGGGCAACATTTTAAGTCCGCCCCGCAAATAGTCTTCGCGATACATCCAGGCAATCGCGTAAAAGTGCGGGTGCTGCCAAAAGAAAAGGATAAGGAAGAGAACCCAAGCTCCGAGTGACAGATCCCCGGTTGCGGCCGCCCAACCTCCCATCGGAGGAAGCGCTCCAGGAATGGCTCCAATAAGCGTGTTGAGCCAGGTCACTCGCTTCAGCGGTGTGTAAATCAGAACATAGAGAAACGCCGTCAGCAGGGCCAAAAATCCTGTTAACAAATTAATCTTCCAAGCCAGAAACAAGGTACCGGCCAGCACCAGCACAATTCCAACTCCGAGCGCCTCGGCAGGCGCAACTTCTCCCGCCGGCAGAGGACGACGCATTGTGCGCTTCATTTTCTTATCGATGTCGCGCTCTAAGTAGCAGTTAAGCACCGCTGCTCCCGCGCAGCAGAGGCCAGTTCCAAGCAAGGTGAGAAATAAATGGAGATAGGAGGGGATTCCATGCGCGCCAAAGAAATAGCCGATAGCGGTCGTGACGAGAATCATCGTGACGATGCGCGGCTTACTAAGCGAGCAATATGCTTGAACTTTTGCTTTCATTTGCAAGAGCTACAATCTCGCTTGGGGCTTTCTTTGTCAATTAGCCAGCCCGCGCTGGAGCTTTTTACGGATAAAAATTCTAGAACTCCAGACCTGCGCCGACACCCCGAAAAAACGCTCATACAGCCCACCCCCTTCCCAACAGCCCGTTGAGATTATCCTACGGGAAACCAGGGCGACTAAAGCGTGGCGGCATATGTTGAGGGAGCGGAGTGCGTTGCGAAGAGGATTGAAGCGAGCGAGAATACGGCATGCCCCCGGCAGGGAAAACCGACATCACCGCGATCAAAACCTTCGTCCTTGCACAACGCTGGGGGACACTGTCGACTTTGTCTGCCTCGCGAAGCGGCTACCCTTTCGGCTCACTCGTTCCGTACGACGTTGATGAACTTGGCAACGTCTACATCTATGTTTCTCTAATCGCCGAGCACTACAAAAATCTTAAAACGGATCCGCGCGCTAGCCTCATGATCATCGATCCGTTTGGCATAGCGGATCCCCAAGCACACGCTCGCGCAACCGTGCTGCTCGACTTCGAAAAGGTTCCCCAAGAAGCGGCAGAGCCGGTGCAGAGTTCATACGAGCAGAGATTTCCAAACTCAATCAACTACGAGATCGCTCATAACTTTCTTTTTATGAAAGGCGCTCCGAAGGAGATTCGTTGGATAGGGGGTTTTGGAGACATTCAATGGGTCAAGTCCGAAGAATTCAGCAATGCCGCTCCCGACCTTTTGGCACGCGACTCGCATGCCATTCTTACTCACATGAATGAAGATCACAGAGATGCCGTACGCGATTTCGTCCTCGCAGCGACAGGGCAAACTTGCCAGGACGCGCAGATGACGGCGGTACATGTCAGCGGCTTCACCATCCGGCATGGGAAATCACTCGAACATTCGCTCGATATTCCTTTTGTAGTTCCCATTCGCAAGCCAGACGAAGTAAGGTCAGTCATGGTCAAGACACTGGCAGCGGCGCGAGCAAAAATCACAGGCAGTTCGAACTGAAGCGCACGCAGCACACTCGGCCCTGGACACCGCACATGAACGAACGCGCAGACGACGAAATCCTTCCACAAACGGCAGCTTTATTTTTGATAACTGTCATCTCTCTATTTCTGCGCCTCTACATTCCGTGGAGTGCGGGCTTTCCGCTCAATGACGGCGGGCTTTTTTATCGTATGATCCTGGATTTGGAGGGCAATGCCTTCTCTCTCCCGCATACCACCTCCTACAACCAAGCGGGGCTTCCCTTTTCCTATCCACCGCTGGGAATTTATTTGGGCGCACTTCTACATCACTTTAGCGGAGTTGATTTGTTATTGATTCTGCAGATCCTGCCGCCACTCATCGCAGCGCTCTGCCTTCTGCCGGCCTGGGGAATTATTTCGATTGTGCTTGAGAGTTCCACGTCCCGCATTTTTGCCTATGCAGTTTACGCACTGAGTTACTCCTCTTTCGAATGGCTCATCATGGGTGGCGGTATTACCCGCGCGCCCGGAATGTTTTTCGCGCTGTGTGCCATCTATTTCTTCTTGCGCTCACAAAGAGGAGGCACTACCTCCGCAGTCCTCTCTGGCATAAGCGCCGGGCTGACTTGCCTTTCCCACCCGCACGCCTGCGTTTTTATGCTGATTTCACTCGGGGCACTCTTCCTTTTTCGCCAACCGCGCCCACAGGTCAAAGTCTGCATAACGATCGCTATCCCTGCCCTTCTCCTTTCGTCGCTTTGGATCGTAAGCCTTGCTCAACGCGGACTCATGACCGGGATATGGGAAGCAGCAAGAACTGGAAAGCTAGACAGCGATAGCATTTACCGCATCATCGACCCTCTGCTCTTTGGAATTGGAGAGCTCCCCTTCTTCGTAAATGTGCTTCTCTTTCTAGGAGTCGCTCACGCCCTCGCGCAAAAACGTTGGATCTTTGTGGCCTGGTTTGCTTGTGTCTATCTGATTCCCCGCTTGAGCTCCAACTACATGATGCTGCCTGTTAGTCTATTAACAGGGATAGGCGCAGCCTCGTTAGTCGGAGCCCTACTGTCAAATTCTCATGCCGACTCGAAGGTGAACTGCTGTGGTATCCCCATAAGGAAACTTATCTGGGCCTGCTTTATTGGGGCTCTCACCGCAACTTCTTTTTCCAAGACCGCGCATCTTCTCACAACCACGCTGTCTCCAACGACCGTGAAGGAATTCGAGCTCCTTGCCACGCAGACGCCCCCGCAGAGTGCGTTCTTAGTTATTACCAGCGGGCAAGTGCATCACCACCATATTACTGAGTGGTTCCCAGCATTCTCGCAGCGCCACAGCATACTGACCCCTGAGGGAAAGGAATGGAAAAATGCCGCCGAGTTCAAGCAAATCAACAAAACGCACAACGAACTTTACGAACTCATCGAGAACCCGCAGCAGCAAATGAGCGTGGATCTACAGCAGGCTTTCGATCAAGCCAACTACTTAGTGGTCGATGCCGAGTCGAGCAGCCTGCCGCTAGGAAAAGAGTGGCAATCCCTCAAACAGTTTGAGGGGCTAACGATATATGCTCGCAATTTGCAGGGGATGTAGGGGCAGTACTCTTCTCAGCCAATCTCACGCCGCATCGGTCTGGAAATGAGCCCCTTCACCGCTTCAGCGGGCGACATTGTGCCTTCGATTAGCTTGGCAACATGATCGGTAATTGGCATATCGACTGAGTATTTCTTGGCAAGCTGTAACACAAGCGGAGTAGTCGTCACACCTTCCGCTACAGATCCTAAAGAGGAAATAATCTGATCGAGCTTCTCGCCCTTTCCAAGGCGCACACCGACGGTGCGATTGCGACTTAAGTCAGAGGTGGAGGTCATCGCCAGATCACCCAGGCCGGATAGACCCGAGAATGTGCGAGGATCGGCTCCCATTGCTTCGGCTAGACGCATGATCTCTGCAAGTCCACGGGTGATAAGTCCGGCACGCGCGGAATCACCTAGTCCAAGCCCATCGGAAACGCCCACCGCAAGCGCGATAATGTTTTTAAGAATTCCGCCTAGCTCAACTCCGAGAGGATCGCTCGATATGTATACTTTCATCGAATCGCTGGTGAAGAGCTCAGCGGCGGCGCGAGCAGCGGCCTCATCCGAGGAAGCTGAAACGAGGCCACACGGACGCTGAATCACAACATCGCGAGCGAAGCTCGGCCCCGACAGCACCGTAAGCTTACAAGGAACGGGCATATGTCGAGCTGCAAACTGCAAGGGCGTCGACATGGTCTTTGTTTCCAAACCCTTTATGGCGCTGACCAGAATAGTATTGGGAGAAACTTTCAAGGCTGGAACCACTTCGCTCAAAGCCTTTGAGGGAACCACCAATATCAGGAAGTCAGCTTGTAGCGCGTCGCTCAAAGAAGCTGTCGCGCGCAAGCGCTTACTTAGGTGCACGTCGGAAAGGTATCGAATGTTTCGATGTTCGGAATTGACGGACGCAACAATGTCTTGCTCGATGCTCCAGCCAAGAACATCGAAGCCTTTTACCGCAAGATGATTCGCGAGAGCGGTTCCCCAATTACCCAATCCAAGAACCGAGATCGACGGCATAAGCCTATTCTTCCGTCTCTGCGGACGCTTCGCCTTCGTTCTCCATCAGGTGCGCGATAGCAACAGCCTTTTCACCTTCATCGAGATTCATGAGACGAACACCCATGGTATTGCGACCAATGACCGAAATATCGCGAGCATCCATGCGAATAATCTTACCCGAGGAGGTGATTAGCATGACGCCGCTGTCACCATTCACACTGCAAATTCCGATGGCAGGTCCGTTACGGCCTTCAGTTTGAATATCGATTACGCCCTTACCGCCGCGACCTTGCGCTCGATAGTCTGACAACTTAGTGCGCTTTCCGTATCCATTCTCGCATACCGTAAGCAGCGTCGGCTCATTCTCACTCGGCGTAGCACCTTCTGTCTGTCCAGCCACAACCGTCATGCCAACTACGGCGTCACCATCATCCAACTTGATTCCGCGCACACCCACGGCACTGCGGCCCATCGGACGAACTTCCTCTTCAAGGAAGCGTATAGCCATACCTGTCTTAGTGGCGAGAATGATTTCATCGCTACCAGAGGTCTCAGCGACCATGATTAAGGCGTCCCCTTCGTTGAGGCCGCAAGCAATGATGCCGCTCTTGCGTGAGCGGGAGAACTCCATCAGATCAACCTTCTTCACCGTGCCGAGTCGCGTCGCCATCATGATGTAGCGATTCTCCACGAATTGCCGTACCGGCAAAATCGCGGTGATCGTTTCATCAGACTTCAACTGCAATAGATTAATCAGGGCACGACCACGAGCAGTTCGACCCGCTTCTGGAATCTCGTACACCTTGAGCCAATACAAGCGTCCCAAGCTCGTAAAGACCAAGAGATCCGCAAGCGTGGAGGTGACGAAAAGGTGTTCAATGAAGTCTTCTTCATTCGAAGCAGCTCCAGCGACGCCTTTTCCACCGCGCTTCTGCGAACGGTAATTAGAAGTCGATGTGCGCTTAGCGTAACCTTTGTGACTAATAGAGACGACCATCTCTTCATCTTCGATCAGGTCTTCAACCATGATCTCGCCGCCGTCATCGATAATCTCGGTACGACGCGCGTCGCCGAACTTCTCGCGTAGCGCTAAAAGTTCCGAAGTAATAAGAGCATCAACTTTGCGGCTATCGCTCAGAATACCCAAGAGACGCGCAATCTCTTTGGCGAGCTCTTCGTGTTCCTGCTCAACCGCCAACCGCTCCATGCCGGTCAACTTCTGCAAGCGCAAATCCAAAATAGCTTGCGATTGAATATCAGAGAGTTTGAAGCGTGAATTGAGGTTGCCCTTAGCGTCTTTCGGAGTTTCAGATTTCTTGATGATTTGAATGACTTCATCAATATTGAGAAGCGCAATTCTGAAACCTTCCAGAATATGCATGCGCTCTTGAGCCTTTTTCAAATCGAACTGCGTGCGGCGCGTCACCACATCGCGACGATGATCGATGAAACAGCCGAGCATCTTGGCGAGAGAACAAATTACCGGCTGCCCTTCAACGATGGCTAGATTGATGATACCAAAGCTCGTCTGCATCGGCGTAAGCTTGAAGAGCTGATTGAGCACCACTTCTGCCGTCGCATCCCGCTTCAATTCCATGACGATTCGCATGCCGGAGCGATCAGACTCATCACGGATACGAGCGATGCCTTCTATCTGCTTTTCGTTCACCAGGTCCGCAATGCGCTCAATCAAGCGCGCTTTGTTAACCTGGAAGGGAATCTCATGGACGACAATTGCTTCACCTTCACGCGACTTCTGTTTGACCGCTTCGATGCTGGTCTTCGCGCGAATCTGCAAGACGCCCTTACCCGTTGCGTATGCCCCGGCTATCGAACCGCGTCCGTAAATCGTTCCACCGGTCGGAAAATCAGGACCAGGAATATGCTGCATCAAATCCGTCAGCGAGATATTCGGGTTCTCGAGCATGGCGATAACGCCATTCAGCACTTCATTCAAATTGTGCGGCGGAATGTGCGTCGCCATACCGACCGCGATTCCGTCCGCGCCGTTCACCAATAAGTTTGGAAAGGTCGAAGGGAGAACAACCGGCTCAATATTGGAATCGTCGAAGTTGGGGATGAAATCGACCGTGTCTTTTTCAATGTCTTCCAGCAACTTTTCAGAAAGTGCTGTCATACGACACTCGGTGTATCGGTATGCGGCGGCGGGATCGCCGTCGATCGATCCGAAGTTTCCCTGACCGTCTACTAAGGGATAACGCAAGCTCCAAGGCTGGGCGAGTCGCACCAACGCCTCGTATACGGAAGAGTCTCCGTGCGGATGAAGACGCTTCAAAACTTCACCGACCACACCGGCGCACTTTGAGTGCTTCTTGTTCGACACCAAGCCTTCGCCGAACATGGCGTACAACACGCGTCGCTGCACCGGCTTGAGGCCGTCTCGAACATCAGGAAGGGCGCGGCCAACGATTACGCTCATCGCGTAGTCCATGTAGGACTGACGCATCTCGTCTTCGATATTTACAAGGCTTTTCAACTGCGGTTCCACGCCTACTCCCTATGGCGAAAGTCGCCAAAAAAACTGAAATAATTCAGATAATTAGGACAGCAAAAGACACAGGAAAGTCTAACCCGATAAGAACGGGGAATCAAGGTAAAGACTCGTTTTGAAGGCGCCCAGGACAAGCCTAAAACTAGTACTCGGAAATGAGGTTCAGAAGCGTCCGCACCCCAAACCCAACGCCGCCCTTACGAACGTGCTCGCTGTCACCATCAGCAAAAGCTGGCCCGGCGATATCGAGATGCGCCCAGCGTGCTTTGGAGATGAACTCTTCAAGGAAAAGCGCCGCGGTAATGGCGCCCCCGTAGGCGCGGCCGGTGTTCTTGATATCCGCGACATGACTCTTAATCCAATCCTTGTACTCCTTGGCAAGCGGCATACGCCAAAGCAGTTCTCCGGCCCGGTCGCCGGCATCAACTAACAAGTCAGCCAGCTTGTCGTCATTACAGAACAGGCCAGCGTAGCTCGTGCCCAACGCCACCATGCAAGCGCCGGTCAGGGTAGCCAAATCAATAATCGTACCGCATCCGTCTTTCTCAGCCAGGTTCAAGGCATCAGCCAAAATGAGGCGGCCTTCTGCGTCGGTATTCAAAACCTCGATAGTCTTCCCGCTCATGGCGGTAATGACATCACCGGGTCGAGTGGCCTGCCCATTGATCATGTTTTCCGTGGTAGGAATGTATGCGCGCACTTCGAAGTCAGGACGCAGATCAGCGACTACGCTCATGACTGCCATTACCGCTGCGGCGCCCGACATGTCGCACTTCATCGTTTCCATTCCGCCCGCGGTCTTAATGCTCAGGCCCCCACTGTCAAAAGTGACGCCCTTGCCCACAATTGCGAGGTTTTTCTTGGTTTTCTTCTTCGGTGTATAGACCATGCGAATGAGATACGCCGGTTCGCTACTCCCCTGAGAGACCGCAAGAATTCCACCCGCCCCCATCTTCTTAAGCGCTTTGGGATCGAAAACATCTATTTTCAAATGCTGCGCCTTAGCGATCTTGCGACAATGATTGGCGAGGAACGTCGGCGTACATTCGCGCGGCGAAGTATTGATGAGGTCGCGAGCAAAGAGCGTAGCTTCACATGCCCGACGCGCTGCATCGATGCTTTTCGAAGAGACGCTCTGCGAAGAATGAATTCGCACCTCTTGTAGCTCAAACGGGGAATCATCCTTTTTCGACTTGTGATGAGTGAAGGTGTATCCCGTGAGGAGCAAGCCCTCCACAAGAGCCGCCAGGTTGCTCTCAGCTTTGAGATTCAAATGCGCATCGACAATGGCGATCTCAGGAGCATTGGAACGTTTGGCCACATCAGCGGCGATGCTGCCAAGCCTTCGGTAGCGCGAAATAGTTTCAAACTCCGATGCACGCTCCGCCTCCCATCCCACCAACACCAAAGTGGCAGGCAGATTCTCGTGGATGGCATTAAGCACAAAAGTTTGTCCGGCTTTTGCCTTGAACTTTGCGCGACGCAAGCGCTCTGCAAGCTTGCCCCCACTCATCGCATCCAGTCGAGAAAGTAGCCCCGTGCCAGCCTTGGACTTTTTAGCAGGCTTCTCCAACTCAGCGGATATCAGCGGCAGAACTACGAGAGACTCGGCCTTAAGGTCAGGAGAGGGCTTTTTTATGAGGATTTTCACTATGTTGCCTACGTAAATTACCTAAAACAAAGTAGCCGAAGTCTGCATCTAATTCTGCTGGAATATAGCAAAGATACATCTCCAGCAAAATAATGGTTTGCGTCAGTTCAGCGTTCCGCCCCTGATGACGACCAGAATCACTGGAGTCACTACGATGAGTGAAGAGCTTATGAACAATTCTCATGACATTTTCATACTGCAGCTTGGCGACCGCTTGCCAGCGCAGCTCCGCGAAACGCTCATTCAGAAGGGCTATCCGACTTACGTGACCGCAAGTATTACAGCATTGGGCAGCTCGCTCAAAACGATGCCGAAGCCGATCGCACTCGTGCTTTGCTCCGAGGGCACCGAGGCCTCTTTTCGCGAAACAAAACAGCTCATCGGAAACGCCGACCTACACGGCTTTCCATTGATTCTGGTTGGAACCGATGTTGACAGTTACGAGAACGTGCTTAACCAGCACTTCGCACTTGCAACGACATTGAATGCACCGTGCGCGAACACTGATATTCTAGAAGCGCTGACCTACGTTGTACGATCGTACCCCGTCCGTCATGCCACGATCTCCGCAGCCCTGCGCCAGCCCGAGATTGTGGAAGAAGCTCCTCCCGTTGTGCCGCAGGCTCCTGAAGTTCCCGAACCGGCGATCGTAAAACATCGCGCCTATCAGGACGAATCCGCGATTCCGCAGGTGCTTTTTGAATCTTTAGCGGCGCTCAATCTCTCCCCCGAGACTTTTGCGGCCGGTCTGTATCCTCGCGGCATCGACGAAAGCTACGCGCGCAGCAATAACCTCTTTCCGCAAGAAAAGACTCTGCAAGAGAAATCCCGCAACATTTGCACCGATGTCGGTAAATGGGCGCGACTACATTTGTATCGAACGGCCTTCCTCACACAGCAAATTCTAAAGGGACTGGGCATCAGTTCGGATCTTCAGGAAAAGGCCAAAGCCGCGACCTTCCTGTTCTCGCTCTCATTTGCCGGCGAGAACGCCGACCTCTTGCGCCGAGAATACTACGAGGCTCGACATTCCTCCTTCCGTCGCGACATGTGCAGCAAGATCAAAGATAGCGCGATGGCAGTCGCTCTTGAGCTCAAAGCACCGGAAGTTGGAAATCTGATCGCCACCGTTGGGCGCTTGGTAGGTAGAGAGGAGGCCGTAAATGACTCCCCCGCCTCTGTTGTCGCCTCCGCTATTATGGCGGCTGACATTACCGATCGCGTTTGTTTTCAGTCAGGTCATTGGAACCCGCGCCGTGCGTATGCCTTACTCAAGAAAATGCGCGCCGCTAAACTTCTGGACATGCATCCGGATGTACTATGCTGCGTAGTGAAGATTCTCACCGAAGCGATGTGCGCCCATCC
>JAFLCA010000143.1 GCA_017302875.1 Deltaproteobacteria bacterium | reverse complement strand
AGAACTTCTAGATTCCGGCGTCATCGATGCACGTCTGTTTCAATGGAGCCAAGAACTTCAGAAGCAAAGAAACATTGCAGCACATGCGAGTGAGCAGAAAGTAAGCTCTGAAGATGCCCATGACGTGATGGATTTCGTTATCGCGATATGCGAGTACGTGTTTGTTCTGAACAAGAAATTTGGCGATTTTATGGCGCGCAGGGGAAAACCCATCACTGTCGCGGCATAACAATCAAGCCCAGCCATCGCCCTGGCGGGCGATGGCTGGCTTTAACCGTTAGGCGGCTCACGAGCGGACGGTTCTAACCCGCCTATTCTTCGGTTTGGGAAAGCGTTATGCCAAAGGCAAGAAAATCAGCAGCGCCCGCTCGGACGGTTACCGAAATCCGCGCGATCGTACTTCGGTACTTTTACGACCGGAACATGTCTGCGACGAGCGCACGTGGCAAAAAGGGTTTCGCTGTAAGAATGAAAGACATTCGAGCTGAGCTTAAGGCTTCGCATGGACTCTCCCAACAGGAAGTTGTCGGCAATATTAACTACCTAATGAGCCAAGGGTGGATTGAGGAGGAACAAATTAGCAAGAGCGTGCCGCTTCGATCGGGGACCGTCATTCCCCAGATTACGTCGTATTATAAAATCACCGCTGCGGGAATCGACAAGATAGACGGACCTGGAGAGTTCACGATGGAAAAATTTAAGGGAATCAAGATTGAGGCCACTGGCCAGAATATTATTACCGTGGGCGACGGCAATCAGATCAACGCAAAATTCGAAGAAGCAGCAGGCGCATTGATTGATCTGAAGCAAGCATTGCTCAAATCCGAAAATCTCACGGAAGTTCAGAAGCTAGATGCGGTTGCCGACATTGATAGCGTAGAAAGTCAACTTGCTAAATCCTCCCCAAATTCTGCGATCGTCAAGGGTGCGTGGGAAGGAATCAAGAAGCTCGATACGGTCGCGGGCCTTACCGAAAAGATTTTTAAACTTGGGGCATTACTTGGCCCCTTTCTGAGTTGAAATGAAGGGCCGCCTAACAAACGGACCAACCTGGATTCTGCCTAACGGCAAAATCCGGGTTGTCCTTTGCCGTTTAGGCGGATTCGCGGAATTGCTGAGATGAATTGGTGGCCAGTTATAATCACGTTTGCGGGTGCCCTATTGAGTGCCGGCGGAGTTCTTTGGGCATCACTGTCGGATGCTAACGAGAAGGTTAAACTTGCGGAGGAACGTGGCCGATTTGAAACAGAGCTTCGAACTAAGACAGATGAGCAATTGCGTTCACAGCAGCAACTCGTAGCAAAAAGTGACGAAATCTCCAAGTTGAACCAACAGATAGCGGCTTTAAGTGCGCAATCTGCCGCGTACGTTCGGGGAGACGGAAGTTTTTGTTTTTTCGAACCGAGCTTGTTTCAAAAGCAGCATACTACCTTCCTGTCGTTGGTGAATGGTGGAGTAAATCCCTTGTACGACCTGAGAGTACGAATTGTTCCCAACCCACAAGAGGCATACGCGAAAGGGGCCATGAATTTTGATGCTTTCGAGTACATGCTAAAAAACGAAAAAACTTTAATAGTAGGCACGCTCTCCCCTTCGCCTGTTCCCGGAAAGGCAATTCCAGCTGAAACCGTCAAATGGGAGCTACCGACCGACAAAGATCACTTAGATTTTAGTGTGTTTTTTTCGGCTCGGAATGCAAAGTACATGCAGTTACTCCGTTATCGAAAAGTGAACGGGCGTTGGTACTTCGCCTATCGAGTGACTAGAGACTTGTTGGAAGCTGAGGGCGCGGTGGTTAAGCAGTTTATTTTGCCAGGCTACCCAACCAATCCAGACGGTTCAGTTCATTGGTAGTCTGACTAACAACTGTGAAAAGTGGGGACGCTACCCACTTCTCCGAAGAATTGGGGACAGTTCCCTCTGTCCCCAATTTCGCGGTGCGGACACTAATAAGGTGACAGATGGAACTGTCCCCTTTTCTTAACAAATGATTCGGATTTCTTTTGATGAGTCTTAAAATTCAGATTGAGCGTGAGCTAGAATCGCTTCTTGGCAAGCCGTTGGTGGGCTTAGGCCGTGCAGCAGATATGCTTTGGTTGGGATTTGGAGATCCCTGTCAAATTACTAATTTCAAAGGTAAGGAGCGATCGGTTAGTGAATTTGCTCTTCATGTCCAGTCAGCGTGGAGATTTATCAAAGAAGGACGGATAGCTCTGGCATCGGGAGATCTATACTTAGATTCTGTTACGAAGTTCGCCGATGATGGGAGAAGTCCGCTATCTCGCTTTGACTCAGAAGTCCCTCTTTTTTCCTCTCGCGAAGTTCCTGCGACTGTCAAATCCGTTGCAGCCGACGAGATGGGAGGAGTTGTGTTGATTTTTGACTCAGGTTTGCACTTTGAGATCGTAGTAATGGACTCTGCAAAGGAAGAGAAATGGCGTTTTTTCTCCAATAAATCAGAAGCGGACCATTTTGTTGTTCCGCTGGAGCAGTCTGGTTCGTTGCGTCTCATTAAATAAAAAAAATTCCTCTGTAATCCCTCATCTCTCTGTGAAGAATTGGGGACAGTTCCCTCTGAAGAATTGGGGACAGTTCCCTCTGTTCCCAATTTCGCGGTGAGGACACTAATAAGCTGACAAATGGAACTGCCCCCTTTTCTTCCCGGTTGTATCACTGCCGATAGTAGCGATGAGATATTGATGACGCAGTATCATGCTATCAATGAGTTACTCTCGCAGGAGATCGGTGATAATTGGTTGGAGGTTTTACCGTGAAGATTTTGCGCCGAAGGGTTGTTGTATGTGTCCTTATGTTAGCGGTGTTGTCTTTAAGCGTTATTGTAGTCAGGCACTATCTGATTGATGCAGCGGGCAGTCTAGCTAAGACTGGGGACTACGAGGCAGCCGCAAACCGTTTTAAGGTGCTCGCCTATTTGGGAGATCGCACTTCTCAATATATTTTAGGAGAGTTTTATGCTTTCGGATTGGGGGTTGAGAGGGATGACACGCAAGCAATTTATTGGTTCAAGCGGGCTCATGTTCGAATAGGAGGTGAGGCTGATTCAATCGCTTCCACGGCGCTTTCAATTGGAAAACGTTATGCTGAAGGAGATGTGGCGGAAATTGATCACGCTGAAAGTCAAAAATGGCTTCGAAGGGCTGCTGAAGCTGGAAATGAAGAGGCAGCAGCGTTGTTAGATGAACCGGGCAAGTGAGATCGACGCGCTGCTTTTTTCGAAAGCAGCGCGTCTACAGAGAGACAGCAAAGCGCTCTCTGCTACTTATAAACGATCTGAGCTTTCAGATCTCCCATCATTTTCTCGGCCATTTGCTTGTAAGCGTCGGCAACTGCTGGCTTGCAGACCGGACCCGGAGTTACGTCAGATAGTTTGCGAGTTACTTCAATTCTATTTTTTTCTGTTCGGTACGTTGCATCGTAGACTATGTACTCATTCTTATCGGAAAAATTATCTGGGACGCTCAAGATTTTCACATTTGGGGGAAACGACAAGTGATAGACCTCTTCGGTAATTCCACCTGCGCATGCAAAGTCGTGTTCGGAGTTCTCGTCTTGCAGTGATCGGGCGGCGAATTGAAGAAGGGCGGGGCGGATGAGTAGGGGGCGAATGTCCATTCCATGTGCGTTGCCAATCTCAACGAGTTTCTTAACCTTAAATTTGAAGACCATGACTAGCTCTTCGGGGTTGTCTCCTTCATCGCCGCGAACAAACTCTACTGTTCCGTCCAAATGGAAGCCCTTAAGTAGGCTCTTGGTCCATTTATCTATCTTCTCCTGGCTTAGATCTTTGAGCCGCATCTGTCCTGATATGGCGGAGAAGCCTTTCAGCACATGCTTGGCCTCGCCCTCGGCCGATCCGTCGGCTGATATATTGGCGGTAATCTCAACTCTTTCTTGTGTATAATCGCTCGGAATCCAGGGCGTTTTAGCGTCTGGTTTCGAGCCATCCACGAGGATAACTGGTCGACCCGACTCTATGGCACTCAGTCGGCCGAAAGGCATACTGGGATCGGTTGAGTCAACGAAGAGATCGAGACTTGGAATATAGTTGATGACGTGATTGATGGCCTGAACAGAGGGGACCTTGGGGAGGGTAAAAGAGCCTGAAGCATTGATAAGTGCTTGAGTACTTGCGATGCCCTTAGCGGTGAGCAAAGCCTGCAATAGCGTTGCGTGGTCTTTGCAGTCCCCCATATTGTTGTCGAGAACAAAATCAAGATCTCTAGGCACCACTGCGCCGACGCCGATGCAATTCCCCGCGTACGTAATATTCTCTGCTACCCATTCATAAAGGGCCTTTGCCTGCTCGGCGGGAGTTAGCTTTTCCTTCGTGAGATCGTCTGCAAGCTTTTGGATGCGTGGGGTCACAGCAGCCTTTGCGTTGGCGCGCGTGCCATAGGCCTTTGCAATGTCAGCATAAGAGTCGAACGTGCTGATGGCGTAACCAGGCTCGACTCCAAAATCGAAAACTGAGGAGGAAGTATATGTGTTCTTTAGTGCTTCCTTGTTGGCATAGGTCCATTCCAAAAGAGTTCGCCCATCTCTAGTTTCTTGGGACTTCAATTCGAATCCCGGTGTTTCATAGCGTAAGTTTACGGCGGTCGGAGCATCAACTTTTACGACGACTTCGTCATAAGCCATACTACGTCCAAAGACATCAAGCACCGAAAATTGCCCCGGAAAATACTGCTCCTTCTGCGAGATCTTGTATTTTAGCGCCACAGTGTCGCCAACCGCGAGTTCGGGAAAAACAATTGTCATGGTAGATTCGTCGGAGAAGGCGGGAGGAACTCCCTCTTCTAGATTACTGTCCACTTCCAGTTGAAAGTTTCCGCGTGGTACCGCAATTTTTCTTCCATCCGCTTTTATGGTGAAGGCTTCAAGCACCTCCGCTTTCTCTGCGCTGGTGCTGTATGAAATTGAGGTCTGCTTCATATCCTCAAGAGCAGATTGTTTCAGTACGACGGCTGACCAATCGTAGACGGTGGTGTTATCAGATTCCGGGTTTACTGTATGTGTTACTCGAAGATACTTGTAGCGATAACTAATATCGGAATTTACCTGGGTGCTAATGTTTGAGCCGATAGTATCAAGCGCGAAAGAAGGAGCCGTAAAAACCAATATGCTCACAAACAAGATCGCGCAACTATTTTGAAGCTTATGCATGGTATCCTTTAGTGACTTAGTTGAGAGGCTCAAGGAATGATTTCCGCTATTTTTGAATCGGCGGATTACTACGAAACCTTAGGATTTAGTTCTAAGGCTTCTTCGTAAGTACGAGGTCTTTCCAATCCAATTGAATTGGCGGCTCGCAAGTTCTCGACTGTATCAAAATGTTACACTAGGAGTTTTCGCTCTGTAGCGAGTTTGCCGAAAATTGTTTGAAAGTGATCTTAAGAAAGTGGGGACGCTACCCACTTCTCCGGGCTGACGAGCAACTTTCCTAATATTCCCCCAAAGAGCAAGTTATGCCACGCGCTGCACGCGTCGTACTCCCATAAGTTCTTCGCTACATCACCCAACGTGGGAATCGCAAAGAGGTTAAAAAGTGAGTGGCGTCCCGACTTTCTCAACAGTGGTTAAATATAAAAAAGGAAAGGGGACGGACTTTTTGAAAGTGCCGTCCCCAGGGCTCTTGCAGACCAACCTTATGTAGAACTAGTAGGATCCGCTAGCACCGCCACCGCCGGACGAACCGCCGCCGCCGGAGTAGCCGCCACCACTGCCTCCTCCTGAGCTGCTAGCACTGCTGTAGTAGCCGCCTGAAGAAGACCTGCCATCCGAATTGGAAGCAATAATGATGAGGATGATCAGGACGATGATGATGATGATCACCCAACCCCACCACGGTAAGCTGCTGCCTGTCGCACCTCCGCCTGCGCCTTGACTCGACGCCAGTACCTTGAACTCGCCTTTGATCGCGCTTTCGACCGAGTTCACTGCCGCTTGGAACCCGGGACCGTATTGCCCATTTTTGAAATTAGGGCCCATCTGATCCCGGATAATCTGCCCGCAAACGATGTCGGGCAGCGCGCCTTCGAGGCCTTTTCCAACCTCGATGCGCATTTTCCGGTCACCGGTAGAGAGCAAGATCAGGACACCGTTGTCCTTGTCCTTTTGGCCGAGCTTCCAGTCGGTAAAAACGCGATGGGCGTATTCCTCCACGGTTTCGCCGTTGAGGCTTTTGACTGTCAGAATCACAACCTGGTTGCTGGTCTGCCGCTCGTAGCCGAGCAGCGTAGTCTCAAGCTGCTTGCGAGTGCTTTCCGGAATGACCTCTGCAAGGTCGTTCACCGGACCCTGAAGCTGCGGAGTTTTGACAGGTTCGCAGCCCCCGAGTATCAGGATGAAGCCAAGTAATGCCCACAAGGCATACCTCATGGCTTACCTCCTCCGAAGTTCACCTTCGGAGCCACCTTCGCGGCTTCATCAGCGTTGAAGTAGGTAGCCTCATGAAAGCCGTGCTGTCGAGCAACGAACCCGCTGAACAGTCCGTTCACGTTTACGTTGTGATTTGCGACCTCCTTGTTGTAGGTGCCTCGGGCGACGTTGATGCGATTCTCCGTGCCCTCGAGTTGCGTCTGCAGGTCGCGGAATCCCTCCGCTGCGCGAAGCTGCGGATAATTCTCAGTGACGAGTAGCAATCGACTGAGCGCGCCTTGAAGCGAGCTCTCGGCAGCCTGCAGCGCCTTCATCTTCTCGGGGTCTCCGATGACATCGGAAACCTTGAGATTGAGCTGCCCGACCTTCGCCCTGGCTTCAGTGACTTCCTTGAAGACGGTCTCTTCATGGGTGGCGTAGCCTTGCACGGTTGCCACGAGGTTCGGGATCAGATCCGACCGACGTTGAAGGGTCGAATCGATGTCCGCTGCCGCCTTCAGCACGGCTTGGTTCGAACTGTTGAGGCTTCCGTAACTGCTAACCCAAGCGAGTCCCAACACGAGGCCGAGGCCGATCACGACGATCAGCAAACCCAGAAAGAACTTCTTCACGTGATGTCTCCTTTCAGGAGATTGAGGAGCGAGTAGTTGCTCCAGATCCATCCAAAACCGGCGAGCGGCACAGCGCCACTCACACGAGTATTTCCACTGCCTTATTCTGCTAAGAAAGAGCGTTTGGGCATTATATTTACGATATGTCGGCTAATCAAATGGAGCTCAAGTAATACCTAAAAAGCTTGAAAAGCAATCTACTAGAAGTGAACGTTGAAGGATGGAAGCTTGTAAAAAGTGGGTAGCGTCCCGTACTTTCACAGGAGCCAGCGCATCGTTCAGGGTACCGACTGGCAGCCAACTTACTGAACGAGTCCGGGGCGAGTTTTGATCCAGTTGCGCCGGGCTATCAGAATCGCCTGAGAAATAGATGGAAAGCGATTAGTTAATTCATCCTGAAACTGGAATGCCTGTTCAGAGCTTGTTACGGAAACTAGAACTTTATACTCCCAGCCCCCAAAGCATCTAAAACAGGCAAGTACATGGCGATGGATCGCGCACCAGCGCATGAAACTTTCACGAAACTCTTTTGACGCATCATCGGTATCGATTAGCACTTGGTATTCCAGATAGCCAAGTTTCTCCATAGCGATGCCGATGCGGCTTGACGTAATCACTCCCTCCTTTTTCAATCTGTTAATTCGATACGCAAGAGTTGAGCCAGCCACTCCAAGGCTACGAGCGATCTCATTTTCCGACCTAATCGCAGGGTCACGTAATTTAGCGAGTATAGTTAAATCAACAGGCTCAATCTTTGCTCGGGCCCCCTCAGATCCGACAACATGTACTGCGGGTAGTTTTTGTGAATTTAGTAGCTGCTTGTAGCCGTAAAAGTGCATCGCAACTTCGGCTGTCCATATTTTATTTTTAAGAGTTGTTCCAAACTTTTCTCCCACCCGGTCGACTAAGGCTGGCAGTTCGCTGATATGTTCAGCCAGCACCGTCAGCTCATAGCGGTAATCACCGCTATTCTCGGTTAGCCAGGAAACCGCTGGGTTCTTTCGAAGAAAGTCGATAAGCGCCTCGCGCTTATTACCGGCAAGCGAAAAAAACATATTGAAGATGGTGTATCCGAGACGCGCGTAGTTAACAAAAATTGAGCGGTGAATCAGTTGCTCTTCAAAAAGACCTTTCAAGACATAGCGAACGTTGTGTGGGCGTAATCCGCAATTTTTTGAAAGTTTCTTCACGTCTAAATCGTCACAGGCCGCGATGGCTCCAAGAACCAGACGTTCATTGTCGGTGAGTTTGTGAAGGCTGTTTCCCGCTAGCATTCGGCTCATGAAGCGCACCTCAATTAAGAGCGACAGCAATATGATATCTGCAAGGAGGGAATACGATAGTCGAAATAATATGTTTTTTTGGAAAACGTTGGCGTATCGCGCCGCCAACGGGGCCTCGCGTGATCCTGACGCGCTTTGCGGTCGGCACACAGTAAGTATTAAAAACTGCGAATAATGGGCCTGAAATTCGTTGAAATACTCAGGCGTTGGGAGGCCTGCGGCCGCTGCAACTAGAATACCTCCAAATTACAACTAAGGAGGGGTTTTATGAATACCAGTCAGCCAGATTCACGGAAGGATGCACGCGATGGCAAAGAGGCTTTTCCTTTGGAGCTTGCAAAGGTCGCAAGCCCTTCGACCCCGTGCGTGAGCGCGATGAAAGTCTTCAAAAGCCCATCACTGTTGGGGCTAAGGCGGCTTCCCCAGTTTTGACTCTACACGAACTAAAAGACCTTATCGGAAAGAGTCCAGAAACAACCATAGTGTTCAGTGACGTTCATGGCTATGTCGAGCTTCTTGAGCGAGCGATGGATGAGCTGGAGATAAGGCGCGAAACGCCGCATGGTAAGCGCACTGTGCGGGTCGGTTCAATCGGTGACCTGATCGATGGAAGATCGGATGGCGACGCCAGAACACTTGAATTCGCTAAGCAGGAGCTTGATTTCGTAATCGCCGGAAATCATGAAGTCGCCCTCATGGGAGGTCCGAGCTTTGCAGGGCAGCCAAGCTCGGACAAGCAGGGGTTAGGCCCCGTGCTATATGAACTTGCATACGCCGGCATACTAAAAGCTGCACTTGGTGCAAGTGGAGTGCTCCTAACGCACGCTGGAGTGAATGCTTCCTATTCGCTTCAGAATGCGGAACTGACAGCGGAGCTTCTGAATAAGCAGTGGGAAGAATATCTAGTAAGCCCCAAGGTCCGCTCACGAATGTTAAGACAGCCAGCCGCGCTGCTAGCGCCCAGTCCGCTTCGGTCTGGTGGCAGCTTAAGTGACCTTAAAAATCAGGCTTCGCCTGGCTGCTTATGGCAATCGTGGGAGGAGCTACTAATCAACTACCCTAAAAGTTTTCGTCAGATCATTGGGCATTCTCCCCGTGGCAGAATTGAGAGTTCGCAAGATGAAGTACTGACAAACATCGATGTTGCCGGTTATCGCGTGGGAATTGCCGTCATTACGAAGGGTGGTCAGATAGTGCTCGGCTCAGATTTTTTCCAAATTTGAAAACGTTGCCATGCATGCACAGTCTCCCAGTGCACGCGAATGAGTGCAGGGTGATCCTTAGCTCAATCTGTAAAAAACCACGAAGTTCCGTCGCTAGAGTTGTAAGAATTAGCTGACATTTGATGGAAGCCGCGCAACCCAGCATTCTGCGATGCACGAGGTCGTGATGAGGTGAAGCGTTTTCACCCGTCAACGAAATCAGGTTTTAGATGCACCTGTTGTGCATCGGAAAGGAGTTCATCATGAACCCCACGTACACGCATCAGGAAGCCGGCGGAGCCTCTCAGCAGAAGCAGCAGGCTGACTATGCCCGCCAGAACGGTGAGAACAAGAACTAAGTTCTCACCGGGCCGTGGAGTGTAACTGGGGTTGGGGGTACGACGGATGAAGAACAAACTTCGTTCGTACCCCCAGCCCCCCTCCTGAACGGAGTCAGAGAAAATCAGGTTTTTGATCTCATCACGCCTCGCTCCTTCACTTTCCTTCTCGGTGCCCTGAATCACTTTCAGTGAGGTGTATGATTATGGACGAAACGTTACGGCAAGACGCAACCCGGAGTTCGTTGAACGATGTGCCGACACTTCTGCACGGTGACCATGATTTGACTAAGGAAAATTTACCGCCTGAGGCGAATGAATTGCGCAAGCAGGGGTTTTTAGATCAACTTCTCGAAACACTGGCATGCAAACCGTCTGTAACTTTTCAATTCCAAACTTCGGATAGTTATCCCGATGAAGCGTTTGGACGGAAAGAGACGGAAGGTTACCGTTGTCAGAGCCATTACGTGGATCGATCCGGACAATTTGCTATGTCCCAACTTTATGGGGAGATCGCGCCTCGCCGGGTGCAAACAATAACTGATACACGGTATAGTGTAAGTTGCTCTGATTTTATCGCCATAATATTT
>JAFLCA010000142.1 GCA_017302875.1 Deltaproteobacteria bacterium | reverse complement strand
TCAGCCAAACAAATATTGTGCGCCCAGCAGCTCTTGATATCGAAGTTATCAAGGGTAGCTCCGGACAGATCCAGCCCTACGACGTTCGTGTCAACAAATCCGCCATTAGCCAAACGAGTGATCTTGGCGCCCTCCGTCATTAAGGTGCGAGCAAGCTCTGATCCAGCTACCAGGCCATAGCCAGTGCCCTCAGAGAGGGCATCGCGGACCGCTGGGCCAGTTGTCGGCGCTGCCAGTTCGTCCCAAGTTTTAATGATAGCATCGAGGCGGCCTAAAATGCGGGCATTGGTTTGTTCACACCTCGCTATTAGCTCGTCCTGATTGATTGCTGTCGAGTCTCTCCAAAGCGCTTCGGAATCAAGGCGGTAATCAACTTCAGTCGGTATGCCACCCGGGCCCGGAACCTTAAAGCGCGCATACACCAAGCCCTTGTCCTTGAAAAGCTCCATGGAAACTGGTCCAGTCGCAGTCGGGATACTACCCACCGAGATTGGCGCAACATCGGGATGGGCATCACTGAGCACCTCGGCAAATCGAGGATCCAAGCCTATCGCGCTTCGACGAATCAGAGTTTCATTCTGAATAGAATCTATCGTCGTTTTCTTATTGCGCTCTAACAGATCGAGCGCCTGATTAACTGAATCAGAAACGCTCTTAAACCCGCGCAGCTCGATAGGCGGCGTGAGCGAGCGGAGATTTTGCAACGCTGTGTCGAGAGCCACCTTGCCATCACGCGCAGCACTTACACCCGCGTCGGCGGCGTCGCCCAGAGTGTTCAATTGCCTTTCGCTTGGGTACAGAGCATTTGAGATTTCGTCTAACTTAGCTCGCCCTGCCGCCATTCCCTTGAAACAGTCAAAGGTCGACTTAAGGAAAGCTATGACGCCCTGCTGTGTGGCAAGAGGTGTCTTCGGATCATCAAGCCGCAAGGCCGCAACTTCAATCTGCAATCGATCAGCAAGGCCTTTAACCGCCGTGCCACCCTCTTTGCCGCCGAGCGCCACCATCTCCTCGGTAAACTTCTTGATAATTTCAGCCGGTGTGGGCTCAGGCGCCTTCTCTCGTTCGCGTCGTGAATCCCTTGTGTCCCTATCTGCGGTGGCTGATGCGCTCATGCTAAACTCCTTAAACTCCTCGACTTTCAACGGACCCTGAGGTTCCGTCTCCCTGTTATGCTGGCTTCAGTGAAATTCGCGACTTAAATAGTGTAAAGAGACCTCAATTCTTAAGCAAATCGATGTCTACCCCACCGCACTCAATTTTGCGTGTCGGGGCGGGAAGTTAAACCCCTTCGGCCAATCCCCGCGCACCCAGCTAATGTCGCTTAGCCCGAGATCTTTGGCCGAGTACCCATCAAAATACGAAGCGGTAAACTTTGAACCAGAGAGCGAGCCTGTCAAATACGAATCGTTACTGGAAACCATGCCATGTACATCCGAACCCTCAAGACCCTCAAATTTCACCTGAGAACCTCTCCCCGCGCGCAGGCCATCGATTGTAACCGCTGGAGTTCCTCCAGCTACGCCCGTTAATTCAATCTTGCTGTTCAAGAGAGTCAAATCAACTCGCGCACCCGGAGCTAAGTTAATTTTCATCGGCCCAACATTGGATAATGAGACCCGCTCGAGCTTCGTAACCGGCCCCATCTCGATCAAGCGCTCCATGAGTTTGCCGGCACCGACACCGGAACCTTGAGTGCCTCTTTCAAGCAAGGACAGATCCATACCCGAGAAAAGTTCGTTCATCCTCTTATTGAAAGCGTCGGCACCCATAGCTGCATCGCCAATTTTGACCTGTACGATGGCCGGAGCAGAAGGTCTCGGCAAATCAGCCGCCAACTTTCCGGGCAACATATGCTCGTTTGAAGAAAGCGTTACATACACTCCACTCAGATCGCGATTAACCGTTACCGCGCTCCAACTGCTCAAAAGCGTGGGCTTCGCCTCACCTTTCTTGAGAGTCTTCTCTACGGCAAATCTAATTTCACGCGTCGTCCCTAAAATAGATAGTGCATCGAGCGGCTTTATCTCGTCGGAACGTAATCCACCATCCTTCGGTCCGCCAGGTCCGAAATATGCCTGTTTTCGTAAAAGTCGCTTAGGAGCGAGAATGGCTGGGCCATCTGCCAAGTCAACAAGTAAGGCATGTGCATCCTGCAGAAGCTGCTCATCCAGCGCGGTGCTACGAAGCTTTTCCCGTAAAGGCAGCAATTGAGCGACGACCTCAGTCGGTGCTTTTGCCTTACCAAAGGAGAATTCTGCGCGACTACGCGAGGCAGCCTCATAGATCTCAACCTTGGAAGGCCCATCTTCCCGTAAATCGAAGAACACCTCTACGCCGTTTGAGAGCCGCACCTTTCTGTCCTGGCGCAAGGCCGTATCAATAGACGCTGCATCAGGAGTTGCATCAAGTGTCTCTTCGCCGGAGTCAAGATCTGAAACTTCTGCGAAATCAAGATCGACAATCTGCGGCTCCCGCAAGAAGGCGTCAACCTGCGACGAGAGAAATGCGCGCTGCTCGCGGCTAACACGCTCGTCAGTTTTCGGAATTTTCAAATCATTTTCTGGATGGAGAAACGCACGGCAGCGCGCTTCCAGATCTTCGCGGATCTGTCCGCTTTCGCTGTCCAGCAATCTAGAAATCTCACGACGCGCAGTACTTACCAACAGCGGAGAGATCGGCTCCCCAACGTGGTCTGCATTAAATTGCGCGACCGCCGAAGCGAAAGATTCATGAAACGAAGAAACTCTAATTGCAGCGCGCTGGGCCGGCGAAAGCTCAGGATCGTTAAGTCGAATAGACAGTAAACCTTGCGCCAGCGAACCACTCAAATCACCCGAATTGATGCGCGATCCTTCAACGATACAAGCAGCGCAGAGTTCCGTCAGCGAGGCACGTGCCGAATCGGATAGGTCTTCGGCACCTTCGAATTCGCGCTGCATCGCGCGGAGCTCTTTGCAATCTACTCGTCCTTTGGAAGGATCGATTGCAGCCGCAAAGCGCACATCAATCTCTCGATCAAACGTAATCGCATCGGAATAACTAACGTTACTGTAACAACGCGCGTTTACATCGTCGCGCAAGCGCTGAATGTGCGGTGCACGTTCTCGAATCTCCGTTTCGCGCTGCTGCGCAAGTTCGGTCGCTTCCAACTGAGAAGCCCACGCATCAGACTTGGTAGTATACGCAGCTAGCAGCCCGGCCCCATGCTCTGCGATCTTTCCTAGTAATCCCTCAAGAGCTTTGCGACTATCGGGAGGCAGTTTCGCAAGGAAATCTGCGAACTCAGCTTTATACCCCTCACGATCCGGGGCAAATGCAGCAACTTCTTTGGCTTGCTCCCGAACGTCAGCTGAGGAGAGTCCGTCGCGCGGAATATTTTGAGTTGCGTACGGAACGGCTTCTAAGCGGAGGAACACTTGCTCGATTTGATCAGAGACGTCTCGCCACGCGGAATTTGCATTATCTACAGCGCGGGCCAGCCTGCTCGGCTCGGTAAGACGTGCAAGCTCAACAAGATGTCCGTGCTGAATAGTTTTAAGGTCAGCTCGAATTACCCCGGCAAACTCAGCACTGCCCTTCGATTCCGTAACGACCGGTGAAGCAGCGACAGCCGAAGGCTCTGATGGCGGGGCAACTGGAGTAGCTTCGGTCGGAGTTTCTGTCGGAGTTTCGGCGACAGGCCGAGCCTGGGAACTCGGTGTTTCCGGCAGTGCGAAAAGCGGACCACTGCTGTCACCCAGCCCGCCCCTAAGTCCCTGCGATCCTGCTCCCCCCATCCGACTCATCATTTACTCCGCTATCGGACCAATACATTCATAGTCCCTGCGCTGTTATGCCGAGCAAATCGGAGCTGGTAACATTAGAAAGAAGCTGCTTGGAAAATCCCCACGCGATTTGACATGTCTAAGAGTTACATGATGTTATCCCTGTTATGACCATGCTCCCCAAGAAGACTCAAGTAGATTCGGGGCTACAAGCGGGGGCACTTGTTGTGTACGAAAACGACGGGCGTCCGCTAGTGGCCGCCATCTTGTCGTTTAAGAACCAAAAGTACCAGGTACTAAACCAGCGCGGCCGCGAAGCGGAGCTTCCTGCAGCTCGCATGCACCTCCTCCCCGGCAAATTACCGGCCCAAGCAACAACGACCCAGGAAAAAGCTAACTATTTGGAAGGCCTCGTCGCTCAGGCGACGAGTGCAGCAGAGAAGCTGGACTTGGGCGAGATTTGGAGTTTCGTCGCCTCCGAGGAAAAAGACTATTCAACCGAAGAACTCTCAACTCTCTATCACGGCAACAACGAAATTGTCGCCCATCTCGCCTTACATCTAGCTCTGCTCGGCGACCGAATCTTTTTCAAACGAAAAGACGCAGGCTTCTCCCCTCGCCCGGCTGAGATTGTCGACGATCTCAAGAAGAGCGAACAAAGCCGAGTGGAACGTCAGCGCATTCAAGACTTACTTCTCTCAACAATTAAAGAACGTATCCGCAATCCCAAAGCGCCGATCCCCGATGAACTACAACCAACCCTTCACTTGCTTTTCGAGGTAGCAGCTGCTGTTCCGGAGCTCGATAACAACAGACTAAAGGATGCCAAGGATCTGGTAGACCTTTGCGCAGAAAAACTCTCTCTCGTTCTGCAAGGCAACCGAGACGTGCGGGCGTTCCAACTCTTGGAAGCGGCGCACCTGGCCGGGCCAAACACAAATTTAGCCTTCGTTCGCAACCGCTATGCCCTCAACTATCCCTCCGATGTTGTGACGGAGGCCGCCGCGCTCAAAGTCCCTTCACGCATCGAGGACTTCCCAAGCGACGAACAAAGCAAGCGCCAAGATCTAACTGCGCTCGAATGCTTCACCATCGATGACATATCAACTCGCGATATGGACGATGCGGTATCGATCGAACGCACCCGCGACGGATATCGCCTCGGTATTCACATCAGCGATGTAGCTTCAATTGTTCCCCTAGGTAGCGCGCTCGATCGTGACGCACTGGCGCGTGCCACTTCAATTTACGCACCGGAACGCGCCGTAAACATGTTCCCGCCGGAACTTGCTGAAAACAAATTGAGCCTCGTTCAAGGTGAAGTGCGAGCCGCTTTGAGCTGCATGATCGAGGTCGATAGAAGCTACCACATTACGGGGAGCACCGTCGTGCCTTCGCTGATCAAAGTGACACAGCGCTACACCTATGACGACGTCGATCTCCTGCTTGAGAATCCGAATTCCGAACTAAACAGCGTCTACAACATCGCCTCAGTCCTTGAAGCTCATCGCATCAGCGAAGGTGCTCTTAAAATGGGGAAACGAGAGATCCAGATCGTTCTCGATGAGAATGGCGACTTTCGCATGATTGAAATTGACGAGAACAGTACCTCGCGCAGTTTGGTCGGCGAACTGATGGTACTGGCCAATACCATCTTCGCCCAATTCGGCGTCGATCACGGCTTGCCGCTTATTTTCCGCGGACAGGAAGGACCCGACGGAGATCTCGCCGATCTGCCGGTCGTTCCCGAGGGACCGGCCGCCGATTATCTGGTGCGATCAAAACTTAAGAAATCTTTTACCTCGGTACGCCCCGTTCGCCATTCCAGCCTGGCACTGGATGCTTACATTCAAGCTACTTCTCCTATCCGACGTTATGCGGACATCGTAAATCAACGTCAGATCTTAGAAATGATTTTTCGCGGCAAAGCATTCTACAGCGCGCAAGAATGTGCGGCCTTGATCGAGAAACTAGAGTCCCCGCTCGGCTTAGCGAACATGATCACAAAGGAGACCAGACGTTTCTGGTTATTACGTGCGCTTGAAAAGCTCTCCGAAAAAACCACTCGCTTTCATGGCACGGTACTGCGAACAGATCTTAAGAATCCGCTCGTAGAACTGCATGAACTGGTCATGCCAGTGCTCGTTAAAATGCATCGCCCGGTGAAACCCGGCGATGAAATAGAAATAGATCTAATTAAAGTAGATGCACGCAGCGATTACCTGCGCCTAGAAATGGCTCGGCAGTAGTACCTTTAGTTAACGAGATTCTTCGGTGGAGTATCGATAGCAAGGCGTGGCGCTTTGCTGCCTTCCTCACACACTTCGCTGATAAGCGTGAAGGCGCGGGTCAGGGTATCGAGGTCGCCCATGGCAAGCTCGATCATCTCAAATGCGTCGCTTTCAAGGGTCGGAGACTGGGTGGTCTTTGGAGTTTTCGACATGCGCGTGTCACCTTTCAAAAAACCTTAGTGGCCGTTTCCCCTTGAGATTGCACGAAACAGGCCAAGGGTATGGTCGTCAGAGTGGAGCAAAAGCTTTACTTAATTATCCAAAATCGCTCGAATTTCAGGCACTTAGACGGCGGCGCGCGTGCAGATGGCGCAGCTTCTCCTGTCACCTTCCTGACACGCTAGGCAAGTTTTCCCATCATGAGGAAAAAGTGTAATGACGTCTCGCGAAAGCCATGCGTAGAATCCCTGAGTGGCTGTTTTGATATTTGAAATTCACCCCTTCAAGGTCTGCGTCGTCGCTGCGGCGCTGTTCCTGGCCTCGTGCCGAGACTCCCAAGAGCGAACTTCACAATCTCCCGCATTATCGAACGAAGTAGCAGCAATCCGCACAGAGATTGGTCGTCATCGCAGCCTCTCAGCCGACATACGAGCAGCCGTGACCAAGCAGGGCGCGGAACTCGATAAATTGCTCTCCAACCCACAAATTGAAAGTTTCGTAAAAGCGGCCTCCGCCAATCAGAGGGCTCCAAATAGCACCGAGACGGCGGCACTGGACGCTGCGTGGGCTCAGGCAGGAGCAGGAGACCCACTCGTTCGCAAAGTCTCCGACAATCCCTGCTCAACGCAGCTACTTGCCTTTCAAAAAGAACACCCCGTGTTCGCTGAGATTTTCATTACTGATAGCAACGGTTTCAATATTTGTCAGACCAACAAAACTTCAGACTACTTTCAAGCTGACGAGGGTTGGTGGAAAGAGGGATACTCGGACGGGAAAGGCGCGATTGGCTTTGGCAGTATCGAGCTCGACAAGAGCGCGGGAATCGAGGCTATCCCGATTCACTTGCCGATATACGACTCCAATTCCCATGTTGCCATCGGCGTTGCCAAAGGCGTTCTCAATTTGACCCGGATTATTGCTGAACTGTAGGACACTTCCTACTTTGTAGCGATCGCTTCGTGAATGGATGTTTCAGCCGAGACCGGCTGCGCGACTGGCGCGTGTTGATCGACGGTCTGAACATCAATCGCAAGAATGAGACCGGAATCAGCAGCTCCATCGATGCCAGTGACCATGCTCTCACCTAGATCGAAGTGCATTCGCGTATCAAGAACCTGCATTCCGGAAGAGTCTTGCCACTTAAGCCACATCCCTACTCGCTTACTATCGAGCGTCAGCGGTCGAAGAGTGAGTTGATTACCTTCTACCAGCGAAAGCGTCTCGCGTTTGCCAAGCGGAATCACTTCGTCCTGCGACGAAATCAGTTTGAAGCAACGAAAATGGAGCTTATTCAACTTTGAGGCGAGGTCGACAATACGACTATCGAATTTTACTTTGCCCGGAGCCGGGGCATCGCTCTTCTCATGCTCGGTAGCCTCGACTTCAATCGGATGCGAGGCGCGAATGGTGCGAATATGCACAAGCAATGACGTTGTCTCGTGTAGCGGGTCTTCGCTAAGGGCTTTCCCCGGACTAAGAACGGCCATCAGAGCAAATACGAAAAGGAAAGAACGCACTAAGAACCTCCGAGAATTTACTTCACAGGAACAGGTATCCCGAAGGGAGTCGCTTGCTGCAACAGCATCGGCTGACGATAGCGATTTTGCTTAACTTGCGCGGCAGGGTTTCGGCGGCGCACCCAAATAATTGCGGAGCTCTCCGTCGGCTCATGCAACATACGCAAACGACCGTCACTGCGCATCCAATCAACCTCCACTACATTCGGCGCCTGCTCATTCAAGATCCGTGGTCTGCCGTGTACGCCGACCGGCTGAACAGAGGCGCTGCCGGCTTGAGTTGAAGGAGCGTCGTAGCTGACACCTCGAACAAGTTCTACCATCTGCTCCGAAGTATTGGCGGTCCCGGACTTAAAGGGAGCGACCAGAAACAAAGCCACGCTGGCAGCTACCGCAGCTCCTGAAAGCCCGAGGCTCCAGCGACTAGAGAAAAATTCCACGCAGCGCTCCGAGAAAGATCTTTCCCGCTGCGACTCGCGTTTTCCGAGAAAAAGAGCGGCATGCTCTTCAGACTCGATACGCCGAGAAACAGCATCCCACAAATCCACCTTGGGCTGAGCCTTTAGCGCGTCCTGAGTTAGGCGTGAAGAAGCTTGCAGCGTTGTGAAGAACTGCGCTGCGGAGGATGACTGTTCGATAAGTCGCTGCGCTTTACCGCGCTCGAGGAAACTGCATTGTCCATCGAAGAATTTCATGAGGAGGAGTTCCTCATGTTCAGTGATCTGAGCCTGCATTTTGTCATCCATAAGCCACCTAGGTAGTCTTAACAGAAACTGTAGTCTGCTCGATATTCGCAAGCTCTTCTGGAAGCGCCTGCTTTCCTGAGCCGCGCATTCCCAGCGCCTGCAACCCCTGCTGCAAATGCTTTCGCGCATAATGCAGCCTACTCATAACCGTGCCTTTCGAGACCCCTACGACATCCGCAATTTCTTCGTAGCTCAAACCTTCAATTTCACGCAGCGTAATGACTGCGCGGTGCTCAGGGGAAATTTCCGTAAGCACTTTTTGAATCTGCTGCGACTCTTCTTTGCGCAGCATGAGCTCCTGCGGACTACCAAATCGATTTTGCACCGAGCCAGAAGCTTCCGCAACTACGTCCGCGCGCGTCTCGTCGAACTCGACCGGAGCGCCTCCGCGACGAACCGTCCTGCGCCGAAAATCAATCGCCATATTGTAGGCGATGCGATAGAGCCAGGTATAAAAAGACGATTCGCCCTTAAACTCCGGCAGCGACAAGTACGCTTTAACGAAAGATTCTTGCGCAATATCCTCGGCATCCTCGCGCGAGCGAACTACATCGAATGCGATTGCAAAGACCCGTTGCTGGTATTTCTCAACCAGAACACGGTAGGACTCTTTATCTCCTGCACTCGCCTTGGCGACGAGTTCGGCATCCGAAATCTTTTCTGACATTGCACGTCGTAGTGGAGCGGTAACCTTCTTGAAACTTTGCTGAAGCGCTGATGGCCCTTTCGGCGGAGCATCGGAGCTAGACTGACAAAAGATCACGAGTGCGCCTCTTGCCAATTTTTTCCTACGCCAACATCCACTTCCAGGGGCACGAGGAATTGTACTACATTTTCCATCTCCGCGCGCACCATCTTCTTTACCGCCTCGCTGTGCTGCTCAGGACACTCAAAGACCAGCTCATCGTGTATTTGCAGCAACATAGAAGCCGGTATCTCCTCTTCGCGCAGCCGCCGGTCAATTCGAATCATTGCCATCTTAATCAAATCTGCCGCCGTTCCTTGAATCGGCGCATTGATAGCGGCGCGCAGTACAAAACCTTGATCGCGATCACTGAGGTCCAAACCAGACACAAAACGTTTGCGTCCGAACAGGGTGGTTACAAACCCCTGCTGTGTAACCTCCGACTCCAGTCGAGCAAAGAGTGCCCTTACTCCCGGATATCGGTCGAAGTAGCTGTCGATATAGGACTGCGCTACCCGAATCGGCAATCCCAACTCTCGAGCAAGCCGGAATGCTCCCATCCCGTAAATTACCCCAAAGTTGATCGTCTTGCCTATTCGACGTATCTCGGGGCTGATTTCTTCATTTGAAGCTAAACCCATGATTTCACGAGCAGTTTTGGCATGAATATCCAAACCCTCTTTAAAGGCTTGGATTAGACTAGCGTCACCACTCATGTGAGCCAGCACGCGAAGCTCAATCTGCGAGTAGTCAGCCGACAACAGCACATTGCTCTTATCCGCGATAAAGGCAGTTCGAATACGACGCCCTTCTTCCGTCTGAATCGGAATGTTCTGCAAATTGGGATCCGAACTGGAGAGTCTGCCGGTAGCAGCTATCGTTTGATTGAAGCGCGTGTGCAGTCGACCGCTGACACTCGAGACCTGCTCGCGCAGTGTGTCAATATAGGTGCTCTTCAATTTATAAATCATTCGATACTCGAGGATCAGCTGCGGCAAGGGATGAACGGAGCTGAGCTTTTCGAGAACGCTGGAGTCTGTAGATAGTCCAGTTTTTGTTTTCTTAATCCCCTTCGTAGGCAAGCCGAGTTTATTGAAGAGCACGTCAGCCAGTTGCTTCGGCGAGTTCAAGTTAAATTCGCAGCCCGCAAGTTCGTACAGATTCCCCTCCATTTTCTTGAGGCGGACTGCAAAATCTTCCGACATCTCGCTCAATAGCGTCACATCCAGCTTAATGCCCCTGCGTTCCATTCTTGAAAGGACCGGGATAAGTGGAATTTCGATACTATCAAAAACACCCAACAAACCATTTTT
>JAFLCA010000141.1 GCA_017302875.1 Deltaproteobacteria bacterium | reverse complement strand
GGCGCGACTTTGTCCGCACGCAGCGAATCAACCGTGAGGACTCCAGTACATTTCCGTTCGCAGTAACCATTCGACGTAAAGACGACGGCAGAGGTCAGTAAGAAAACCGCAAAAAGTATTCTCATGTGAGCCTTGCGCAGAAGGAGTTTGTTAAGGTGGCGCCACTATAATTCTGCGCCTTCGCGACTTCAAGGAATAATTACGGAGAGGCAGCTTACGTGATCCCTAAGCCAGTACAGTTTTCAACCACTCAGAAAGCCGAACCGAACATTCCTTAGGAAAGGATACAGTCTTTTGTCTTGCGGCTTGTCCGCGCACGAGCGTTAGAGATCGCTTCGGAACGCCAATTTCCGCAGCTAAGAATTCAATCAACGCATCGTTTGCCGCGTTATCATTTGGAGGAGCAGCTATAGAAATCTTCAGACGTGCGCCGTGCATTCCGAGCACAGCACTTTTCTTTGCGCGCGGTACGATATGCAAATGGAGCTGCACATCGCTTCCCGTTGTCAGGCAGTCATACATACAAAACCTACAAATTTCAGAAAGCTGCCCTACTTCAACTCACCCATGACCAGCCATTGCTGCTCAAATTCGATTACCCCAAACATCGCGGCACCCGACATCTGATTACGAAGTTCAACTGCCAGATTCGCTCCTGACTTGGCAACGGACTTATTTATGCCAGGCGCAAACCCGAGCACTATCTTCTGGGTTGTCAGCTTCGCTTCGCTCGAAAAACTCATTCCCGTGCAAGTAAAAGTTGTGCCGTTATAACTCGCCATCACCTCCGCGTACTGCGGCAGCACCTTCGAATCCTCAATCAGGGATTCAATCATAATCGACCCGGTGCATTTCGCCTCGTCGGAGGCAAAGGCCGAGAGAGGAGCCGTTACGAGCAAGGTCAGGATCGAGTAGATAATTATCTTGGTCTTCATAGAGGGTGAATCTAAACCAACAAGCTCGCCACAAAAAGCTGAATTAATCCCCTTAGGAGTCCCCAAAAAGAGCGTTTATTTGTAGTCAGTTAGGCTACAAGATTAAGAACCCCATTCGCTGTATAATGCACACCGCTAGTTCGTCCGCGTGGTGGAGTGTAGGTAGTTTATGCACATGGAAATGGGCCCCAATCAGGGCAATCAACCGGTCGTCCCGGCAAGAACGGAACCGCTCGATGCGGCGCCCGTCCACATCCAGCCCACTCCCGCAGCCGATCCCTCGCTCGAGGGAACCACATTGGGAATGAGAGCGGTGCTGTCCCTGGCAGACTTTCGCTCCTGTCGCAATTTGTCCGAGATAAGTGAACGCTACAAGCAAACAGGCTTCACTTTCTCAAACCAAGCTGAATTGCTCCAGCAGATCGCTAAGGACTGGAACCATGCGCGCGAAGCGGCAATCAAAACCGCCCGCTCCTCGCCGCTGCCTTCCGAGTTCCCCGTCGATCGCCTGACAGTAGACGGCAAAAACTATGCTCTCCTCGGAATTCTTCACTCAGTGGCAGCCCACCCCGACAGCATTGTGTTGCTGAGAACCACGCTTAATGAATTTCCGTTCCCGCTTGCAGAACAAAACCTGGGGATACTCAATTTCGGACTACATTCTTCTGGCCTTGATATTCCCGACCATCATACCGAAGGCATGTTGGCTGCAGTTCTGCAAAATGAAGTAAACAGCTTTAAATTCTTTGTCCGCACCTTTCGTGAGGCATCCCCTAAGCGAGCCGCCGCGCGCCGCGCAGCAGAGACGCAGCCCAGCAACGCAGAAACAGAATTGGGAAAACACTTTGGCCGATTTCAAAGCGCGCTAGGAATTCGCAATCCGATAGCAGAGCAATTCTCACGCGACCTCCTTTTCATTCCAGTAGATCTGATGTTTGAGCCAACTCCCACAGGAGTCCGCGTCGAACTGATGGAGCAAAATGGGCAACGCTTACCAAGAACCACCGCCCGCTCAGCCTACATGGCGGAATTTTTGAGACAGTTCAATCCCGAACAAGCCCTGCGACACCTACGCGATCATGTTCCAGAAGAAGTGCTGACACGAGCTTATCAAGAGACAGCCTTCGTATGTGGGAAAGGCCATGTGGAGGAGATCCGCTACTTCCTTGAGAACGGAGTCAAAGATTCAAGAATTAGAAACGCTGCGATACGGGACGCTCAACTGCTTAATGACGATCTTAGAGCTTTCCTCGAAAGCATCACGCGTCGCGAACGCACTATCCGAAACATTGGCTTTGCCCTGGCAATCGGAAAAGGACTAGCGCTCGGCGGAGCAGTGGCTGGCATTATCCAACTGCTGTAATTTACAAAGCGCCTCGCTCCGACGACCTCATCATCGCGGACAAGGATTGCTGGCACTTGGCAAGGAAGGTTCGACAAGAACTGTTTTGTTTGGAGCGGGCGACGGGGTTCGAACCCGCGACATCCAGCTTGGGAAGCTGGCACTCTACCAACTGAGTTACACCCGCGTAGAGAGAGATCTACACCGTTCGCACGGAGCAGAGTCAAGGCACCAGACAAAACCTGACGCACTTAACGGCCTGATTTTACTATAATGCGGATTCAAAAGTCGAGCGTTATAGGGCCCTTAAAATCAGTCACCGCAGCGTTAATCTCGGCATAACAATGTAGAATAGCTTTCGTAGCCCCATGAACTCTATTGCCACTACTCCCCGCAATCATTCGGGTGCCGACACCCCCGATGCTTCCGCGACCTCAATCAAGTTCGCGATTGAAACTGCCGTCGTGACTGGCGGCACGAGTGGGATCGGGCGTGAGCTTGTGAACCTTTTGGCCTCGCAACTTGGCAGCGCAGTTGTTACTTGCGGCAGAAATCAGGATGCGGTTGCTGCCTTGAATGGAAACTCAAGCAACGTAAGTGCCACTGCGATAGACCTTACGGAGAGAAGAGAGCATTTTGCCTCCCACGAAGTCGATGCAAATCCCCTACTGATGGTTTGCAATAACGCGGGATTCGAGTTTGGACGAATCGCAGCGCGCCAACTTGGGACTATCAAACTGCTCGTACTAAACGCCGGCGTCAGTGGCCTCAATCCGGCAGAGGATCTTAGAGCACGGAAAGGCGCAGCTTCACTCGCCAACGACTGGCGCACCTCAGCTCTTGGAACATACCTGGCCTGCGAAGAGGCGCTCGCGAAAGCAGGAGGCACGGTAGTTTTCATCTCCACGCCCCTTGTTCATCAACGACAGCACATGGAGAACGGTCTTCCTTCTCAGATTGAGCCTTACGTCCACATGAAGGAGTCGATTGCGAACGGTTTGTGGCGCCTGTACACGCGCGCAAATGGTCCGCTGTCCGGCGCTGAAGGCCCGAAAGTAAAGTTGATGTTTCTGGAGCCTGGCTCGGTCGACACCGAGATGCATCAGGAAACTTTACATAGCGACTCAGCACTAGCGAGTCGAACGTTGAAACTGCGAGAGGAGGGTCGCTTACGCGATCCAGCTATCGTGGCGCGAATAATCATGCGAATGGGAGCTGAGAACGTTGTGTTCAATCACGAAGTTTTAACTACCGGGGCGACTCAGCCTGCCCCCGCATATGTCGATGCGGGGCGACCGCAGAAATGGGTGCATGCGATCACCGACGAGGCTTATCGCTTTGAACAAGCAAACCTCCACCGCCCGCCCATGGATCGCTGGTGGTTCGAGTCAGAGGTCGCCTAAGACTGAGCTATCAGAAAGCAGCTTGCCGCCACCTACCAGAAGACAAACTTGCAAAGGTTAAGGCGCGGATCGGGAAATCTGTGGCGGCCAATTCATGTACTGCTCCGCCAGGTCAATGCTGCTTTCAGCCTCTTTGATAAAGACCACCAGGTCATGCCTGCACTTCAACGAAAGCTCTCTGGCTCTGTCGGTCCAGGTCGTCGTTTCAGCTCTAGAGCCCCAAGTCTCTTTGATCGGCGGAAAGGATCGGTCAGCAACAAACAATCCAGGAGCGATTTCTCGGAGCCATGGTCTAACGTTATCAGGAAATTGCCCCCTTAGGCTTCGAGCGAAAAGCGCGAGGCGAAGCAGACTTTTCCTCGCTTCCTCGGCGCTCTCTACGAGTGACTTGTTTTCGGGCTCTGACCTCGCGACGCCACCGCAGAGAATCCTTAGCGGAGAGAGAACATTCTGGAACTGCGCCCAGAGATTCAAGTCCCTTGCCAGAGCGAAGTCCCCGGTTTTGGGACAGACTACTTGGTAGGGATCCCGCTCAGCCCATGCCACTAGACTTTCGATTCGCCCGCTCTGCAGGTAATTCGCTACAAGGCTAGCGTGATAGTGAGCCCGTTCCAGGGCGGTAAATTGACCCTGAGGCTTACTGCGTGGCGTGGACAGGTTCAAGATATCGAGGAGATCTCCCCCTGCTCGCTCTTCATTTTGAGGTCCGGTCGCAGCATGCTCACTTCCATTTCGAAGGTTCAAGCGCGATTCGCCCGATGACCGTGTAAAAAACATACGCACTATTCTCCCCTAGTACCTACCGGCAGAAGTCGCGCGAAAAGAGCATAGCCGGATTACAGCGCTAGGCATCATCGTTGACTATTCTCATCGCCAACCGACTATAGAGAGCTCGCTGGCTCTAATCAAATAAAAATGCGTAATTTACGCAGGCACCTTAGGGCGGCCTAGAGGCCCGATTCAACTCGAAAATTGCCCTAGCCCAAGACTGAGGGGGGAAATCTGAAAAAAACCGGGTATCACCTCACAGCCTTGTCCCATAACAAAGTTAAATGTTTTCGACGCCTCGCGTTCGATGCCTTTCTGCAGGATTTTCTATGAATATTTTTAAGTCGGCTTATTGGTCTTTGCTTTCCCTGGCGCTTCCCGCGCAAGTGTTTGCGATTGTGCCTTTGCCCACCTGCCAAAGCACGGTGGAAGAGGTGGGATGTCGCACCCTACTCATCACGACTTGCAACAACTCTCCAGAGATTCAGTGCCAAAGCACTATTAACATGTGTGGGAACGAACCCTGCATCGAGCGTGTTCGTGGGATAAACTGCCAGGGGTATGGGCATCAACTCGACGGGCTAAGATTATGCAATGAAGTGTACAAGCCCCTTAGTATCCCAACCGACCCGATCGAATTGCCGGGCCTAGACGAGCTGCTCAAAGACTTCGACTTTGGTTTTGGAAATTGCGAGGACGATCCTAGGGGCTGCGAAGAGCTCTAGAGAGAGGAGTTATAGATAAGGAGACTCTCAGCAAAATTCGAGGGGCAAACATCAGAACGGAAATGCTTTTAGTCGGACTCGCGATTCTCCCCTTTTTCAACCCACAGCACCGACGAAGAAGTCGACTGAACTACAGCCAGTCGAACGGATTAAAATTTTCGGTGAAATTTGGGAAATGGCCCTTCGACAAGCTCAGGGCATTTTTCTGCAAAGCAGAAAAATGGAGCGGGCTAAGGGATTCGAACCCTCGACCTCTTCCTTGGCAAGGAAGCGCTCTAGCCAGCTGAGCTAAGCCCGCCTATGTTGCTTCGCTGCTTCGGATAGGCAAGCCTAATGAAGTACGAACAAAATAGAGTACCTTTTCTAGGCAAAACTCAGAAAAAAGTCAATTGATTCAGCCTGCTTTCCTAGCGCCCCCGAAAACTTGTTAAGCGGATTGCGGGTTTGTCATTTCTGCGGGTTTTGGTTAATTTCGTATTAAATCATTTTTGGAGGACTACAATGGCAGATTCCTGGGACGACATGCGCCGCGCTAAAGAAGAGCAGTTCTTTGCTGAACAGAACAAGGCTGCGCTTGAGAGGATGAAAACCCGCAAAACTGCCTCTACCCGCGCCTGCCCTATCTGCTCTAAGCCAATGGAACAGCAAGCTCTTATGGGTGTCATTATCGATGTATGCCCGGCCAATGACGGCGTGTGGCTCGATAGCGGCGAATTAGAAGAAATCGTGAACGCAGCCCAAGGCGGCAGCAAGATTGAAGGCGAAAGCTGGTTCGGCAGCTTCTTTAAAAATCTCTACAAGAAATAATCTACTTACTATCTACGAACTTTTCCAAAGAGGTTCGTAGATCACGAGCCGGCATGGGGCGGGCTGGAGGCGTACTTAAGTCCCCTTCCCGTTCGCTCTGTGCGCGTGCACGGCTCACAAGAGATGACGCTAGGGTGTCATGACTGCTTAGAATGGCTTCGCGAATATTGTGAAGCGTAATGCGCATACCGGCTAAGCTAGCCGGGGTGAGCTTTCCGGTCGTCGCAGACTGTGCGAGATCCTCAAGCATTCCAGTAAGATCTGCAGCTTCTAGAAGGCGCGTCAGCGCTTTGCTCTGTTCCATGAACATTCTCCGTAAGTGGCAGGAGAAAAGGCGCTCTCTCCTTGCCATTTAAGATGCTTGTTCTATATGCGTCGCACCTTCATTATTTAGCCATGAAAATCAGCCGTAGAGATGTTTTGACCGCAGGTGTTTTTGGAGGGCTCGCCACTCTAGGAGCAAGCGGCGTACTGCGGGCGGATGACGACACAAACGACTTCCAACTCGTTGAATTAAATGTCCCTATCAAGGATCTCCCGTCGGCTTTTGAAGGCTATCGAATAGGCTTTCTAACCGATACGCATCTCGGAATTTATGTTCCAACCGATTGGATCGATCAGTCAGTCGGCATGTTAAAGGCTGCCGGCGTTGATCTTCTGATCCTAGGCGGAGACTACATTTGGCTTCCTGATCGCGACGCTGCTGAAAAATTCTACCCGATTCGCAATCGCCGTTTCCTGCGCGCCAAAGACGACATGGGCGTGTCGCGTGAAATTTTTGCCACCATGGCAGATGTGTCCGCGCAACTACAGCCCAGGGATGGGAGCTTTGGCGTACTTGGTAATCATGATCATTGGACCAACCCAGCTGCCTGCGTGGAGGAATTCGGTAAGAAGGACATTCGGATTCTGGTGAACGAAAAAATTCTCATTTCCCGTGGCGAACAAACGCTCACTGTTATCGGGGTGGATGATTATTGGACTGGCATCCCTAAAATGCCGCAACTAAGCGATCGCGGAGCCGGAAAAGAGGCGCGCGTGCTTATTTCTCATAATCCCGACTACGTTTCGGAGCTTTTGCGAACAGGACTGCCTGACCTGGATTTTAGCCTCTCTGGGCATACTCACGGTGGGCAGGTTAAATGGCCTCTTATCGGGGCGCTGCATTACAATATAGAAGACTTAAGATTTCGTGAGGGATTCTATAGGGATAAGGGGCTTACCAGCTATACCTCCCGAGGCATCGGCGTAGTAGAGGTTCCCTTCCGACTTAACTGCCCCCCAGAAATAAGCCTCTTTACTCTTACGCGTGCTTAGCACCTTTCTTGGGCCAAGGGCTTTACATTTCAAGGAAATTTACGATAATGGGGGGCCTTTTCGAGCAGGCGCCCAGATTTGGAGTCCGCGCGAATTTCGCTTATACTTGGTGAAGCCCTCGCTAGAGCGTGGCTAAACTATAACGCTTCACATTCTTCGTGAATGTGGATGGGCAACAAGACATACAAAGAAAAATATCGATCTAGACTATTGGAGTAATTGAGACAGTGATTCCAGGCGAAAGAGAAAATTCAGAGACGAAGCCAGCAGCTCCCACCGCTGCCCCGACGAATGGTCATGTAGCTCGCGAAAATGGGGCTCCTCGGGAACAAGGCGCTGGAGGTCACTACGGCGATCGCCCTCAATTCGACCGCCAAGATCGCGGCTTCGATCGTCCGAAGGCCGGCGCAATGGAAGTCACCGTTGAGCACAATATCGAAAAGGCCATGAAGATCTTGAAGCGCAAGCTGATCAAGGAAGGCCTCTTTAAGGAACTCAAGTCGCGTCGTTATTACGAGAAGCCGTCTGAGCGCCGTAAGCGAAAGCACAAAGAATCTGTTAAGAAGATTCGTAAAGAAGAGTCACGCGCGAAGAAGAACTCTTTGCTCGCCTCCTAAGCTTTAATTAGCTTAGAAAGCCCGCATTACTGAAACCTAGCGGCTTTTCCAAAAATCGAATAACCTTAAGCGCAACAGTCTTCGCATTTTAGTGCGATGATTGCGCACGCGCGCCGAAGCTTAATTTCATTCGCCTTTTGTGAAGATCCTCTCCCGCTACATCATCAAGGAAGCTGCGGCCTATTTCGTCGTTTCGCTCATTACCTTTACCGGCATTTTGCTGACGCTGCGCATGCTGCGGCTAGCCTCCCTCATCATCAACAAAGGGGTTGAGCTCAAGCAGATCGCCATAGTCTTCTTCGCTATCGTTCCAGCTTTCATGGAAGTGGCCATCCCGCTAGCCACCATGCTCGGCGTGATGTTGGCGTTCGGTCGATTGTCCGGTGACTCGGAGATCATCGTCATGCGCTCGAGCGGCATTAGCATCACTCAGTTAGTGCGCCCAATTCTGCTGTTCGGACTTTTCTGCGGCACGCTGAGCTTCGCCGTAACTCAGACTTTAAGTCCGTGGGGATTTCGAGTCCTGTCCCGCACGCTTTTTGAGATTGCCCGATCGAAAAGCACCGCCGGTCTTGAGCCGGGCGTATTCAATAAGCTCGGTGACATGACGCTGTACACCGAGAAAATAGATTATGAAACCGGCGCGCTCGAACGAGTACTTATCGACGACAAGCGCAGCAAAGACGAACGGAAAATAATCACGGCGAAGACAGGCGAAATAGTTTCAAATGAAGAAGAGCGTACGATAACCCTACGTCTTTTCGACGGTCAGATTCACGAAGAGTTGAATCCAAAGTACGTCATCACCGCTTACGATACTAACAGCGTCGAGCTAAACTCCGACGAAATTTTCAATACCGACTCTCAATCGAGAGGCGCCAGCAATCGCGAACTAACCCGTCCACAGCTCGAAGCTGCCAAGGACAAGTTCCGCGCCATGATCGCGGACTACGAAGCGCATCCAGAGAAAGAGGAAGCAGGTCGACTTACCGCAAAGCTGCCTGGACAGGCGCCCTTCCTCTCAAAGAAAGACCTACAGCGAAAAATCCGCCGCCTCAACGTCGAGGAAGTTCGCAGATTCTCGATGCCCTATGCCTCGTTTATCCTAGCGCTCATGGCGCTGCCTCTTGGCATTCAGCTCCCACGCAGTCAGAAGACCTGGGGTGCGGGGCTCTCCGCGGCGATGGGACTGGGAGTTTTTGTTATTTACTACGGACTACTCTCGACGGGTGTGGCGCTCGCGGAAGGCGGACGACTTAGCCCCTACTTGGCTCTTTGGATACCCAACATCGTCGTGACCATCATCGCCGCTGTCTCTATTTGGAAAATCGGCACGGAACAATGGCAATCGATGGCACAGCGCCTTGAAGATTCCCTGCGTCCCCTTGTCTCCCGCATACAAGCGAGGCGCGCAGCAAAAGCATGACGATCATTCATCGCTATCTTCTAAAGCATCTTTTGCGCAACTTCTTCGTAAGCTTGCTTGCTTTCACTTTCCTATTTGTCGTCTTCGACTTTTTCGATCGCTTCGATAATTTGCTGGCAGAGAACGCCAGCTTCGGAACCTCGGTGTTGTATTTTCTTTTGAAAATGCCGCTGACGATTAATCTGATGCTTCCAGTGGCGATGCTTGTTTCGACGCTCTTTACCATCGGAATGCTATCGAAGCAGTCTGAGATTACCGCGATGCGCGCTGCGGGCCTTCCGATACTATGGCTCGCGAAGCCCATTTTGGCGTTCGCCTTCGTGTTGAGCCTCCTGTCCTTGGTTATGGGAGAAACTCTGGTTCCTTATACCCAACGCCGCGTACGTGAAATTTACAATATCGACATCAAAAAGAACCATTTGAAGGGCGCCTACAGTCAGACGGACTTCTGGTGGAGAAGCGGCAAGCGTTTCAATTCGGCGGACATGTTTGATTCACGAACTAATTCGCTGCTTGATTTCTCCAGCTTTGATCTCGACGAGAACTATCGCGTTACCAAGCGCACGGACGCCTCGCAAGTGGACTGGGTAAATCCCACGCTCAAATGGACTATGAAGGGAGTGAGCGAATACAAGTTCGGACCGAATCAGACAGTCGAAACAAAAAAGTTCAATGCGCTGCCGCTGCTTTTAGATGAAAAGCCGGAGGACTTCTACGAGACGAAAACTGATGTTTCGACGATGAGCTACCGTCGACTCAGCAAATACCTCAAGCAGCAGCGCGCGAATGGAATTCCGGTAACCGGATACAAGACGGAGCTTTACGCGAAGTTTTCGTTTCCGTTTATTATTTTCATCGTGACGCTGGTTATCCTGCCTTTCTCGTTAAAACCAGCGCGCTCTGGAAGTCTGGCCATGAGCTTTATCGCTGGCCTCATAATCGCCTTCTCTTACTACGCTGTGCACTCATTTAGCATCGCCATGGGGCATGCAGAGTTGTGGCCTCCGTTGCTCGCCGCATGGATGGCGAATCTCGTGATGTGCGTGGTGGGACTGATACTGAATCTTGGCGCTGAGGCACCGGCGTAGGACTGAGAAAGCTGGGCACGGCCGGTTCTTAGATCCTTCACGCCCCCACATCTACCCTAAATCACT
>JAFLCA010000140.1 GCA_017302875.1 Deltaproteobacteria bacterium | reverse complement strand
TCCAAAGAAATGCCCGAATCATTAAGCGGCTTAACGGTCGAGTACATAAGCTCTCGCCCGCAGCTCCAGGTGGTATGTCTTCTTGCAGACTGCCGCCGCGATCCCGCTGAAGACGAGCTAGCCGTGCGTGATCTTGCCCTGCGTTCCGGACGCAGCTTGCTTGTTATTGTAACCAAAATGGATCAACTGCGCAGAAATGATCGACAAAAACGAGTTTCTGCGATTGCTGAAGCTTTCGGCATTCCCGCAGGAGAGCTGGTGCAAGCTGGGGAGGACATTTCCGCTGCATCTATCTGGCAGAGAATTTTTCCTTTGTTAACTCTTCCGCAGTAGCCAGCAGTGGCGTCTAAGCTGCTTCAGGAGGCATCGAAAAAGTAAGTCCTGCGAGATCTGCTGCCCCTTCTATCGTAATAAATTGTGTTGCCACTGCGTTGCCCGGGGGAGCCGGCACTTTATAAGGGCAGGGGGCAGTGTCAGGGCAGGTATCTCTGTCCGGTTTTTGCCTTGGGATATGCTGTGGGGCTGGCTGTCCGGGATTAGGATCTATGCTCGGAAGGGTCCCAGGGTCAACTCCGGGTTCGGTGTCCGGCTCCACGGTTGGGGCGTCGGGAGTGTTTGCGACAGTTAGCATCTTTCTTCTCCTTACGTTAAATTAGTATCACTGTGTCAACGCGAAGATCTACCCCAAAAGCGGAATGCATAGGGACCTTCTGCGTAGGGCATTACGTACTCTCGCCACAACGCGAGCTCCTCTTCGCCTGAACCATCTCCCTCAAACGGAAGCTGAATTTTAAAGTGCGGAGTTTTCAAAATGAGAGTTGCTGGGTCGATCTCTAACATGAATCCTCCGGGCCAGAGTCTCATAGCATCGCCAACTCTGAAAATCGGAATGCGCGAGAGCGGGACGCCAGGTTCCTCACTGGCCCGATGCCAGCGGTAAATTTCAGCAAGGCGGCGCGCCGAATAGGGGCCAAGCGCGGGAGCTTCTTCGGAGTCAGGAGGATTCTCGCGCTGCTCAAGGAATCTTTCCTGCGCAGATCTGCCGGACTCCGTGCCAAGTTCGGGAAGGTCTAAGATCTGGCCCAGGCTGTCCGGTCGCGCCAGGGTCTGCCCCTTTTGATGCAGAGCCTCTAGCATGATGAGACCGTCAAGGCAGTCTAGGCAGGCGTTTCCAAAATTCAGCACGCGCGTATGGAGATCTCTTAAAGGTTGCAGTGCACGGTCGTGCGCTGGACTTAGATCCGCGCTGTAACCGCCAAGCACCGTGGTTTTATGAAGATGTCCCGCGCGATCCATTATTCGAGAATTGACTGCGCTCTCCCATTGATGAAACGGAGCTGACTTTGGCGGGTAGGCGTTACAGAGACCTGCAATGTTAGAGGGCCAGCCAAGATCGATGAAGTTCGCACCGCTTTCGTGACAGATGCGCTGCAAATCTTCATAGGTAATTTCTAATTTGGTGATGTCTGGCCGTTGGGGATCAAAGCCGTCGTACTGATCGGCCGGGACATGCGTTCCCTTGAGGATGCGATCAAATATTCTTGTCGGCACTGCGCACGCGACATGACAGGCCGGATTATGGAAGTGATCGTTGAATATGATTGTCGTGTAATGCTCTTCGAATGTTTCATTCGTACTGCTGCCGATTCTCGGGGCAGGTAGTTTGAAGCGAGAATTGTTTGGACCGGTAATCGCTATAAAACCGCGCGCCATCAGATACCGCGTGTCGCGCCAATCCTCTAGGTTTTGTGCAAACCACCAGGCGTCGCGGTAGAGGTGGTAGGGATCGCTGTGCGCCTTGTCCGCAACAAGAGCACTCTCAATTTTTAGGCCGTGCAAATAAAAGCCGTTTCCCGGGAATACCTCTATTCCGCTTGAATTCAAGTATCCAACTTCCTGCGCTAGATCGAGTCCGAACTCCACTAAGGCGCAGTGATCAGCGCCAGGTATTTTTCGTGCTTCTGCCGTCCACGCACTAAAACCCTTCGCCGGTTGGACAAGTCTCCAGGTAAAATGCTGAACCTCCTCATGCATCGTTAGTGCGCGCGGATCCATCTTGCCGACGGTGACAAAGGGCAGGGTGTCCTGATTATAGTCGGAAGCAAGCACGCGCGCTGCGACATTCTCCACTTCCACATCCGGACCGCGCATTTTTTGGAAGTAAGCTATATGTGTCACCGTATCGAATACATGGCCCATCGCGTCTTGCAGTGCATAGTCCGGTTCCGTCCGCACTAAGTGAGCGATCTGAGAGAACACGCCAGCATCACATTCGAGTGCAAAAAGATCCCGCATGCAGCGTCGCAGGTTTTTGACGGGGTCCTCTACTGCGTTTTCGCTACCGATTTGCCTCACCGCCAAATTTGCGATGTCCAGATAGTTCTTCGCGAAGGTTGTAATCGCTGCTGTATCAAATTTCCGCTGCAAGCCGCGTGTCACAATCTCCAAAAGATCCGGGCCGAGGCGGTTAAGTGCCAGTGGATCTTTTAGCACCGGATGATTTGCGATCTCGGGAGAGGATGCACATTTCTGATACATCGCGACGATCTGCGTCTGATCTGGATCCGTACAAATATTGAGCAGCTCTCTGCCGATAAAGGGTTCCACCGGGATCCCAGCCTGAATCGCACTTCCAACGATGTATTCCTGAAAACGAAGCAGAGGAGGGGCGTCTCCGGCCGGAGCAAAGTTCTGCAAAACTGCAGTCACCGGCCAGCCCTTTCTACGGTAGTAGGGGAGGATTTCGTCATTGATAATTTCAAGTGAAACGCGAGAAGATCGAAGGTCAGCAAGGAGATATACGGCGGCAGCCTGCGCTTGGCCTGACAGATCTTGCAAGTTGACACAGTGCGCAGCGCTAGATTCGAGTATTTCAGAGAAAGCCTCCAGAACGTTAGGGCCAGGTCCCTCTCGTTTGGTTTGCGTGGCGGTTATGCGGGCACGCCCGAGAGTTTCCAAAGCGGGGCGTGGATTGATTCTTACCTGAGCTAGGCGCTCAATCTGTGAAAAGGCGATGTCCCAGGTCGAAGAAAGAGGAGTCTTGAAATCCCAAAGGTCGGAGCAACGTCGAAGCAAGCGATTGGTGACGGTCTCGTACTCGGACGGGTGCAGAAAATGTAAGTTCTCTGTAAGAACCTGCAAGTCTCGCTCCACCGTTATGACAGATCGGCCTTGCGTGATCGCTCTCGCTGCGATTCGTGAATAGCTAGAGAGCAGCTCTTCAGGAGGATTAAGGCGTGCGATGCGCATGAGCATCTCCGGCATCTTCTTGAGAAACTTGTTTTTAGGGCGATCGCGTTCCTGGTCGAGTAGAACTAGCATATCGCTTACTTTCTGCCATTCATGCGCGGTGAGGGGTGGTTCGTCGCCGGGAGGGCGAGTTAGCTCGGTAAGAGAAATAAATCCGGTGGCAAGGTGGGCCGTGTAGCGATAAAAAGGGCGCTCCACTCTGGAGAGGGTTGATATCAACGCCTCCCAAGCCGCACTTTCCATTCGCGCTTCGACGCTTTGTTCGGCCACTTGTCTGAGGAAGCCAATTCGAACTGGCCGCCAGTCTTTGTATTTTGCGTGGTCGAAGATGGCGACGAGCTGGGAGATCCTGGCTTCAACCAAATCTTGTCTGGCAGGGCGTGTTTCCTGATCTACTGGCTGAGGGGAGGAGCCTACCGGGAAGTTTAGGGCTGATCCCGCTGGGGGAAGCTCTTGCGGGTTATGCTGTAGCGAGGGATCTGCTGCCATGCAAATACTTCGGGCCGAGCGCGGTACAAATTGCTCGGGTACATCGGGACTTAAGGCTCAAGTAACATAGTTCTACCCCAAATTAAAGCTTTTACCTCGCGCATTAATTTCATTTTTTTCTAGTTCAGCGCTTCGCGCCCCACAGCGAAGAGAGGAAACGTCTAGGTTCTAGGGATCACTAGCTTTGGCCCTACTTTCTTAATTCCGCCTGAGATAGTAATGGTCGTTTAAAGAATTCTCCCCAGGATCGAAATGACTGCGAAAAGTTCCAGTTACGCCAAGGAGTCCCTTCCTAAGGAATATCTACATAGTTTCCACGCTGGAAACGTCGGGGACGTTTGGAAACATGTCGTCCTGCTCTCAGTTATGCAGCGGCTTTCGGAGCTTTCCAAACCTTTGCGCGTTTTGGACTGTTTTGCTGGGGCCGGCGGGTACCACCTTCAAGGCACTGGAGAGTGGACGGAAGGGATCGGCGCGCTCTTGCGAAATGTTCCGAGCGGGGATGTTGCAGTTGATCGCTATCTTGAGGTCGTTCGCCCGCGCTTTGAGAAGGAACGCTTTTATCCTGGCTCGCCTTTGCTTATACAGCAGTTCGTTCAGGCGGATGATAGTTTATGTTGTTTTGAGACCCATGCGGAGACGCGAGAGGTACTTAGTCGTGTCGTCGCATCTTCTACGGCAGTGCTGGGGACCGATGGCCTAGCCGGATTGCAGCAAGAGAGCAGGGCTGAGTTAGAAAAGGGGAGTCTACTCTTCGCTCTTATCGATCCTCCCTGGGTCAGAAAGGAAGATTGGCAGGCAGTACCAAAGGCGATCATCGAATCCTGGAAAGCCTGTCCCCAAGCCGTTCTCTTACTTTGGTATCCAATCAAAAGCTACACTCGAATCAATGCGATGATTAAGATGTTTCAAGAGGCACAGGTGCCTGCCGTGGTAATGGACTTACTGACCACGCCGCTCGAACATCAGCGCAACCGTCTCAATGGCAGCGGCCTTTTGCTGATAAACGCGGATGAAGAAGTCGTCGCGGAAGTGAGTCAGGCTGCCACCTGGATAGGCCGGGCCTGCGCCACACAGGGAAAATACTGGTCGCTGCGACTGACAGAATTGGGCACGTGAAAGTGCAGCTTTGCGTAGTGGTCAGGTCACAGGTGTGCTATACCCTACGTTTTGCGATGCTGGCCGTGGAGCTCTATGAAAGACGACCTTACAAAGATTGCAGATTTGAACCGTGACGACGTCGAGGGAATTATAACTCGAGCGATGGAGTTTCGCGCCAAGCACGAGAAGGGCTCTCGCCATGAAAACCTGCTCGGTGGACAAGTCGTAGCCATGATATTCGAGAAGCCCTCCTTGCGTACGAAGGTGGCCTTTGAAGTTGCCGCCTCCTCGTTGGGAGGTAATGCAGTATTTCTTTCTAGTTCACAGATTCTAGCCAGCGGAAATAACGAGCGCGGGCGTGAGTCTATTCCCGATATTGCCCGCAATTTGGAACGCTTCTGTGATCTCTTGGTAGCGCGTGTGTACGAGCATCAGGTAATTGAGGAACTCGCCCGCAGCGTCAAGATTCCAGTGATCAATGCCCTTTGCGATAGCCACCATCCGACGCAGGCCTTGGCTGATTTGATGGTCATGCGCTGGAAGCGACCGAATCAAAAACTAAAGGTGGCCTTTGTAGGTGATGGCAATAATGTCGCGACCTCATTGCTGCAGTTGTGTGCTCTGGTCGGCTACGACTTCTCGATCGCGACCCCTGCCGGGTATGCCATCAAAGCGGAAGAACGAAAAGTGGGAGAATCGCTCGCTCGAACAAGTGGAAGTTCGCTTGCCTTCCTTGTTGATCCAGTCGAAGCGGTGAAGAATGCTGATGTCGTTTACACCGACACCTTCGTCTCAATGGGACAGGAAAAGGAACTGACGCAACGGGAGGAAGTGTTTGCTGGATACCAAGTGAACAAAGCGCTGATGAAGCATGCGGATTCTAAGGCCCTATTCATGCACTGCTTGCCTGCTCATCGTGGCGAAGAGGTCACCAGCGAAGTGATGGATTCTCCGCAGTCAATCGTGTTCGATCAGGCGGAGTGTCGATTGCATATCGCGAAAGCATTGCTCGCGCTATTTCTCGCGCCACATTCGCATGTGGCATAAACATTACGGGGATTTTTGGGTTTGGGATTACATTACTTGTAAAGGTAGCAGCGTATGAGAGTTCAAGATTTAAAGGGAAAGACGATTGCATTGGCCGCCTCGGGTGGGCTGGATAGCTGCACGGTGACGCGCTGGTTGAGCGATCATGACGTCAAAGTGGTTTGTTGCACCGCCGACCTTGCTCAGCCGGATGAGAAGGACATTACTACGATCAAGAAACGCATGTTGGCCTGCGGAGCAGTTGACTTCGTTTTGCTCGATGCTCGCAAGGAACTGGCTGAAGCGGGATTGAAAGTCATACAGTCACAAGCCTGGTATGAAGGTCGCTATTGGAACACTACAGGAATTGCGCGTTATGTGACGGCAAACGCGATTATTGAGGAGATGCGTCGGCGAAATATTAGTGTGCTCAGTCATGGAGCAACGGGGCGCGGCAACGATCAGGTCCGATTTCAGCTGGCCACCAACATGCTCGCGCCGGATTTCAGCGTCTATGCGCCATGGAGAGATGAAGCCTTTATCAGCCGCTTCGGTGGACGGTCGCAGATGATCGAGTTCTGCGAAGCACATAAACTTCCAATTTCAGCCACCAAAGATGCACCTTATTCAACCGACGCCAACATGCTCGGATTAACTCACGAGGCAGGTAAGCTCGAGTCATTGGAGACTCCGGCCACCTTCATAAAACCTGGTATGGGTGTGCATGCCGCTCAAGCGCCGGACAAAGCTGAACGCGTCGACATCCGCTTCGAAAAAGGCGTGCCCATTGAAATTAATGGCGAGCGGCTGTCCTTGCTTGATGCAATCTTAGCAGCCAATACTTTGGCCGGGCGCAATGGAGTGGGCATCGGGATCCATCTTGTTGAGAATCGCTTCGTGGGAATCAAGTCTCGCGGAGTATATGAAAGCCCCGGAATGGAGTTGCTTGGCACCGCATATAATTCACTGTTGGAATTAGTATTGGATCGCCGCGCACGCGAGCTTTTCGATACGCTTTCGCGAGTTGTTTCTAAGCAGATCTATCAGGGCTATTGGTATGACACTGCGACGCAGATGGCGTTGCGTGCAATTGATCGTAGCGCTGAACTTGTTTCGGGAACTGTAAGCTTGGCGATGTATAAAGGGGCGCTTAGTTTTGTCTCTGCTACTGATGTGCCGCATTCCCTGTATTCTGAAGAGAATGCTTCGATGGAGGCGATTGGCACGTACAATCATGCTGATTCGGAGGGATTCCTTGCTATCCTGGGCGTGAGCGCGCGAGTGCTATCACGGGCTGGGCAGACGATGAAGTAAAAGCCAGTAGTTCCAGGTGGTTACCTACGCGACAAGGAATTAAAAACGCCCTATACTATCGTCTCTATGTCGCTAGGTTCTCAACCAGATCCCGTTTCACGTGAGGCTCTTCCGAGCAATCCAGAGCCGCGTCCGTTGCCAGTACGACCGGCGGAGGTGCAGTCTGATTTAGATCTGCTGGTGTCGGGAACGCTGCCCGTGCGCATCGGGGTGAGTCCACGTCTTGGAATCCAAGAAAAGCTTAACGATCTGGTTGCTTCTGCTCAAAAGTTGGAAGCCTCTGCTCGTGGCAACACCTTGCTCGGAGAAAGAACTGAGGTGATTGCTAATGGAGTCCCCTCTCGTGTGATCGTGCAGGGCGCCCGAGATGTTATTGTTCCGTTTGTCGCCATTACTGGTCTTCCTGCTGGTGAGCTCGATAGCGCAACCCCGCGCCCCGCTGCCCAGCTGCGCTTGGGTGTATACTTTATCGAGACAGGAACAGTGCAGGTGTTCGCACCGCCCGCTGGAAATGGTGGCGTTGCGCGTGCCGATGCTGTTGCTACACATGGAACGGGCGATTTAGTTTCGGCACTGCAATGGATGCGATTCGTGGAGCAGATTCAGCGTCCCGATGGTTGGGCGCTGGCGCAGTCACGTAATCTATTTTTTGCGCCAGAAGTTTGCGAACTCGCTAAGCTCAAAAAACTGGTAGGCCCGTTTCGTATCGATGCCGCGCTGGTGCGCCAACTGGGTGACATCGATCACCTTGTGCGGGTTGCCCTGGAGCGCGGTGTGAAGCTCGATCTGGCACGATTGAACTCAGCGGCACAGGCAGATCCGGCCATTATTGAGACGACTCCCACCATTCAACTTTTGCGGCATACCTATGCGCAGGAGCTACTCGATGCCCAGGATCGCAGGGTTTTGGGACGTGAATTAGATGCGCGGTTCAACATGGCGCATGATCACGTAACCGGCAGCCTGCGGCGAAGTTTTTCCTACTGGTGGAACTGGGATAAGGCCTGCGCTAAACATGGCAGCGTGGATGCCACTGCTCAGCAACTCCTTTCGGCGGCTGCGGCGTTACGCGAAGTTGACCCCCTGACAGGCGCTTGCTTCGCTCCTGACTTTTCTAAAAATCTGTCGACCTATCTCGAGAGTCTTGCCCCGTCGCTCGACCGTACGCGGCACCTTAACGAGCCTGCGTATTTGATGGCCTTTCAGATTCGTAAGGCCTCGGAGCAAGCCCTTAAGCAAGCCCAGCGCCTGGCATCTGGGTATGCGATGAACTCTGACCAACGCTACTCGGCCTTCCTGCAGGCCTTCAAGGATCTTTCTGAGCTCTCTAATGCACTTTGCAAGATCGCGCGAAATGTCGAGGGCATTCGTCGCAGCGTACAGCCGGAGCAGGATTATGAAGAAGCCTCCCGAGACTTTCGCAGGTTTCATTCGGAGATAGTGGAGCTCATCGTCAGCTTTAATCGGGAGTTGCGTACTCGCTGCCCGGGGGTCTTTCAAGAGGCTCGCAGCGATCGCTGAAACTGAGGCCAGCCGCTATTGTGGCAAATAGTGGAAATAGGACTCTTCCTTGTACGGTTGGATCGTATGCAGGCGTAGAGGGAGAATCGAAGTATCCTTTCGCTCTGCCTGTGGGGCTTGATCCATGCTTTCGTTGCCTAAGACGAGGGAAAAGACTGTTAACAGCAAGTTCAATACCTTCGTTTTTACCATACATTTCCTCCCTTTTTGACAGCCCCAAGTATACGCCACTTCGCAAGCTACCAGGCTGAACTGCATCATAGTGCGCAAGTCGAAATATTTTGCTTTCACGTTCGGGGAAGCCCTGATTTGCCTTTCGTGAGAGCCTGCTCCCCTGTTAAATTCTCCACATCGTATGTCACATCCAACTGTCCGATCTCCGCGCGGGGCAACCCTCTCATGCAAGGGCTGGCATCAGGAAGCTGCTCTTCGCATGTTGATGAATAATCTCGATCCTGACGTCGCAGAACGGCCCGATGACTTAATCGTGTATGGTGGTTCCGGAAAAGCGGCACGAAATTGGGAATGCTTCGACGCGATTGTCGCCACACTCAGGCGCTTGGAGAACGACGAAACCTTGCTTGTGCAAAGCGGGAAACCGGTTGGCGTGTTTCGAACCCACGACGAAGCTCCCAGGGTTCTGATCGCGAATTCAAATCTGGTTCCACGTTGGGCAACCTGGGACGAGTTTCGGAAGCTCGAAGCTGCAGGCCTGACCATGTATGGGCAAATGACGGCGGGCTCATGGATCTACATCGGCTCACAAGGAATCCTTCAGGGTACGTACGAGACTTTTGCCGAGTGTGGACGCAAACATTTTGGCGGATCGCTGGAAGGGCGACTGGTCGTGACAGGAGGGCTTGGTGGAATGGGCGGGGCTCAACCGCTTGCCGCCACCCTCAACGGGGCAGCCTTTCTGGGAATTGATGTTGATGCCTGGCGCGTTCAGCGCCGTGTCGACACGGGTTATTGCGATCGAATTAGTACCAATCTGGATGAAGCCCTGGCCTTGGTGCTGGCTGCCAAGGAAAAGAAGCAAGCTCTCTCGGTTGGGCTTGTCGCAAATATCGCAGAAGTTCTTCCCGAGCTCGTCAAACGTGGAATCGTACCTGATGTGTTGACGGATCAGACTTCAGCTCATGATCTTCGCGTAGGGTACATTCCGCTTGGCTATTCTCTCGAAGCTGCAGCGAAATTTCGTCGACAGAATTCTCGTGGCTACGAGAATGCGGTGCTTGATTCGATGGTGCGACACGTAGAAGCGATGTTGGCCTTGCAGAAGCTTGGCGCGATTACCTTTGATTATGGTAACAACCTACGTGGGCAAGTCGCCGATCGTCGCGGCATGAAGAATGCTTTTAATATTCCCGGTTTTGTGCCGGAATTTATTCGCCCGCTATTCTGTCGTGGTTCGGGACCTTTCCGTTGGGCGGCGCTGTCGGGAGAAGCGGCGGATATAGCGGAAACTGATAAAGCAATTTTGGAAACCTTTCCTCAGAAAGAGGCGTTGTCTCGCTGGATTCGAAAAGCCCAGGAGAAGGTTAAGTTTCAAGGATTACCGGCGCGAATTTGCTGGCTCGAGTACGGCGAACGCGCCCAAATGGGAGAACGCTTTAACTGGCTTGTGAAGCAGGGAAAGGTTCGCGCCCCAATTGTGATTGGCCGTGATCATCTTGATACGGGTTCGGTCGCGTCGCCGAATCGCGAAACTGAGGGAATGAAAGATGGTTCCGACGCGATCGCCGACTGGCCGCTCTTGAACGCGCTTCTCCACACCGCATGTGGGGCAAGCTGGGTTTCCT
>JAFLCA010000014.1 GCA_017302875.1 Deltaproteobacteria bacterium | reverse complement strand
TTAGTTCGTGCCGCTAGTTCTATAGCGCTTAACTTAGCTGAAGGCAGAGGGAAGCCTACCAAGGCAGATCAGGTCAGATTCTTTCATATTGCCTTTGGGTCTCTAAGGGAGTGTCAGGCGATACTGATCTTGGCAGAGCTAACAGACTCAGTCGCCTTTCAGAAGCTTGATGTCTTGGGAGCACATCTGTATCGGCTAATTCAGAGGGCGGGGTAAACCCGCCCTTGTTTCTCAGTTTCTGTTACCGAAATACGTAACCTATACAGCAATGACAGAGACGAAATTTCGGGGCACCCCAACCCTGTCATTGCGAGCGGGAAATCTGCACAGCCTCTAGCCCCGCCACAATCGCAGCGCGGCAATCCCCCGATCAGGATCCACTTCCGTTTTAAGTGCGACTACCTCTCGTTGCGGGCTTTTCTGATTCTTCCCCCCTTCCCTCGCAAAATTTCGGCGAAAACCTGCATTTTTCCAACAAATCTAGGGGACTGGAATTATACCCCCAGACGTTTCAAAATAGAGCCGCACTTATTACAATTAGCGTATGTCCGATCACTCACCTACGTACTTGACCATTGAAGGCATGCACTGCTCCGCCTGTGCGCTTGCATTGGAGAAAACTCTCACCCAACTCGGCTTGGACGATGTCGCCGTTGACTTTTCTACCTCCCAAGCTTCTTTTCGCAAGGGATCGCAAGACCGATCCATAGACGAGATAAAATCTGCGGTGGAGAAAGCCGGCTATCGCGTTGTGAACGAAGACGACGCCTCGCGCTTCTCGCTGTGGTCGTCTTTGGAACTAAAGTTCGCCGTTTGCTTGCTCTTTACCTTGCCGCTCTCTGCGCACATGTTCTCGAACTGGCAGCCTCTCCATCACCCCTGGATACAGTTGGTACTCTGCCTGCCGGTCTTTTTAGTTGGCCTAGCCTACTTCGGCAGAAGCGCCTTCAACTCCCTGCGCGCTGGAAGCGCCAATATGGATGTGCTGATCATCCTCGGGGTAATCGCAGCCTTTATCTATAGTCTTAGCGGCACCCTATTTAACCTGGGGCACAACTATCTCTTCTACGAGACGGCAGCCACCATCATCACCATAGTCCTATTCGGTAACGTCTTGGAGAAACGCTCCGTACGAAAGACAAGCTCTGCAATTCAAGAGCTAAGCCGCATGCAGATCACGAAGGCTAAGAAGATCGTTCAAAACGGCGGCCAGGAACAGATTATAGAAATCAGCTCGGCTGAGATTGTGGAGGGCGATCTCCTGCTCGTGAATACCGGCGATCGGGTACCGGCAGATGGCATCGTCGTAGATGGCGACGGATCCTTCGACGAAGCAATGATTAGCGGCGAAAGTCTACCGGTCGAAAAGAACGTCGGCTCGCAGCTAGTTGGCGGAACGATTGCGGTGCAAGGGTCGCTTCGTTTTCGCGCCAATGCCGTCGGAGAAAAGACCGTTCTGGCCGGCATAGTCCGACTCGTAAAAGACGCGCAAACCAGACGACCCAGCATTCAAAAAATTGGCGACAAGGTCAGTTCTATTTTTGTTCCTGTGGTATTCACCATTGCCGTCGCCACGCTTGCATTTTCGATTGTGGCCGGCGTGCCCTTCTCGGAAGCCCTGCTTCGTTCAATCGCAGTGCTGGTCGTTGCCTGCCCCTGTGCGATGGGCCTTGCGACTCCCACCGCAGTGATGGTCGGCCTCGGCAAAGCTGCGCGGCGTGGAATCTTGGTGAAAGGCGGAGACACCCTGGAACAATGCGCGGGAATCGACACCGTCATCTTCGACAAAACCGGCACGCTCACCACGGGCGACTTTACGGTGCAGAAGATCGATGTGTTTGCCAGAGATCTCGAGTTCGTAAAGTCGGCGCTCGTCGCTCTTGAGCAACACTCGTCGCACCCGATTGCAAAATCTCTTGTCCGAGAATTAAAGGGCACAGCCCCTCTCGCTTTGCGCGATGTGCAGGAGGTGCGTGGGCTTGGCATGAGCGGGCTACTCGAAGACGGTAAACAGCTGCGAGTAGGCTCAAAACTAATCCTGCCAGACGCCTCGGATACCAGCTACGACATATACTTGTTCGAGGACGAAGTACTGCTGGCTGGAATTCGCATGGGTGATGAGCTGAAGCCACGTGCAAAGTCTATCATCGCTGCGCTGCGTTCGCGAAACATAGATCCTGTTCTTTTGAGCGGAGACCGCAAAGAGAAGTGCGAGACTGCCGCCGCAGCGCTCGGCATCACTAGATTTTACTCCGAGCAACAGCCCGAAGATAAGGTTGCGGTACTTGAAAAGTTGGAGCGCGATCACGCCGCAGCCTTCGTTGGCGATGGCATTAACGATGCGCCCTCGTTGTCTCGCGCAAGAATTGGAGTGTCGCTCAGCAATGCCACGCAGGCCGCCGTTCAATCGGCGCAAGTGGTGCTGCTAAGCAGCGATCTTTCGCAGATGCCGGTGCTATTCGACATTTCGCGCGCGACGTTACGCACCATTAAGCAGAATTTATTCTGGGCTTTCTTCTACAATGTCTTGATGATTCCACTAGCCGCTTGTGGGCTTCTGACCCCGACGGTAGCTGCGTTTTCTATGGCATTTTCTGATTTAGTGGTAATAGCAAACTCGCTGCGCCTGCGCGCGCGACATTTCAAAGAATAAGCTATTCGAAAGCTTCGTCTTTTCCGCGTAGCGCGAGATGCACCAAACGGCAGGCATCAATCGTCGTGAAAATTCCAACAATTTTGTCATCGTTATCAACGACGATCGCGCAGTCTCGTTTATTCTCCGCCATTTCGAAACTAACATCCGCGACGAGCGCGTCTGCGGTCACTGAGTACACATCGCGGATGCAAAGATCCCCGACCGCCGGACAAAAATTTGAAATTTTACAAACCAATTCGCTCAGCTCTACGTCGTGTTCTGTGACGACTCCCAACAGAGTCCCGTCTTTCACCACCGGCAGATGACGAATGCCCTGCAGCTTCATTTTTTTTACTGCATCAGTCAGCGAAGCCTTAGCATCGATAACATGCGGACAGGGGGTCATCACTTCGTGAATTTGCATAAAACCGAGCTCCAGATCGCGTGTACGGGTTATGCGGATCCTATCGAAGGGTTTTGAAGCTTCCTAGAGTGCTTATTATAGAAACGTTGTGCCGTGCAGCAGTCCCCGCTAAGCTAAGGAAATCATTCACTACTATCGAAGAGATGCCTAGCGTGCCCAGCTCCCCTGAAATTAGCTCCTTCCGAGATAACGTAGACCTCATCAAGTTTGAGAATAAAACGATATATCTGGTCGGAACGGCTCACATCAGCAAAAAGAGCACCCAGCTAGCCGAGGATATTATTCGGGAAGTCAAACCCGACACCGTTGCAATTGAACTTTGCCTGCCGCGCTATCAATCACTCCAGGACCCCGAACGTTGGAAGAAGACCGACATTGTTTCTGTCATTCGCGCCGGCAAGGCCTTCGTGTTGATGGCACAACTGCTTTTGGCGGGATTTCAAAAGAAACTCGGCGGACAACTCGACATTAAACCGGGCGCAGAAATGCTGCGGGCGGCGCAAGTGGCAGACGAACTCGGAGCAAAGCTTGTATTTGCCGATCGCGAGATTAGGATCACACTAAAGCGTACTTGGGCTTCGCTGAGTATACGCAGCATGTTCCGGTTGCTGATGGCTATGGGCAACGGAGTGCTCGGCGATCAAAAGATTAGCGAAGAAGAAATCGAGAAGATGAAGTCTTCCGATGCGCTTCACGAGCTCATGAAAGATTTCAGCGACAAGCTTCCCGAAGTTCGAAAAACGCTTATCGATGAACGTGACCAGTACCTCACCTCAAAAGTACAAGACGCCCCCGGCGAGGTCATTGTGGCGGTAGTTGGAGCTGGACACGTTCCGGGAATGAAACAGTTGCTTGGCTCTACTATTGATATCGGGCCGTTGGAGATAATTCCCGAGAAAAGCGCCCTTTCCCGAATTACAGCCTGGGCTTTGCCCGCAGCCGTCCTAGCCCTTATTGTGTGGGGATTTTTCAGCTCAGGCGCTGGAACCAGCTTTGAAATGATCAATGCATGGTTTTGGATCAATGGGCTGTTTGCGGCATTCGGCGCGGCACTGGCGCTCGCCCATCCGCTTACCATTCTCGCCGCATTCGTCTCGGCGCCTTTCACTTCACTCAATCCATTTATCGCTTCGGGATGGGTCGCTGGCTTGGTGGAGGCAATGCTACGCAAGCCCTTGGTTTCAGATCTGGAAAACATCGCCGACGATGTGGTAACTCTCAAAGGCATTTGGTCTAACCGTGTCAGCCGAATCCTGCTTGTCGTCGCGCTCACTAATATTTTTGGAGCCCTCGGGGCAATCTTTGGTGTAGGCTGGATAAGTTCGATGATTAAGTAATCACTCTTAGCATGCCTGCTGCGCTTGAATTTCGTGAAATTGCATCGATCCTGCTGGGAGCTCTGACGGGGGCGCTAATCGGATTCCCTTGGGTAACGTCCGTGGATGTTTCCGTCGCGGGGCTGATCGTAGTGATAAGCGCCATTCTGGGCGGCGTTATTGGATATCGAAAACGCCGCAGCACCCTATTTTTTTATGTCTGCCTCATTGCAGTGGTAGGCCTAGCGACCCTGCTCTCAACACGCATTATGTGCTGCGGCGAGCAGCCTACACTGCCTCAATCTAGCCTGCCCTAGCCCCTGCTTACTTTAAGCGCCTAACTGTGCTAAAAACCAAGGCATGGCAAGCAAAAAAGCCGCGCCCCGCGTAGCAAAAACGAAGACTTACCGAACAACGCGCAGCGCGACATCGACGCCGCGCACCTACGCAGCGGAGATTTTAAAACTTGAAGCCAAGGCCGTAGAAGGTCTTTCGGCCCTTCTAAACGAAGACTTCGATCGAGCTGTCGAACTAATCATGGCAATGTCCCCCGAAGGACGCGTTGTCGTATCGGGCATGGGAAAAGCCGGGTTCGTCGCTATGAAAATATCAGCCACGCTGGCCAGCACGGGTGTCCCCTCCTACTTCCTGCACCCAGCCGAGGCTATTCATGGAGATCTCGGACGCTACACCAAGAAAGACATTGCGATGCTTCTTTCAAATTCCGGAGAGACTCAAGAGACCATCGGAATTCTTCCGCATGTGCGTCGAATTGGCTGCCCGGTTATTTCAATTACCAGTGATAAAACTTCCACGCTCGGAAAGCATAGCGACATCGTGCTTCCGATTGGACTACTTGATGAAGCTGGTCCCTTTGGCCTCGCGCCAACTACCAGCACCACCGCAATGCTGGCATTGGGAGACGCGCTCGCCGTGACGATTTTAAAGTTGCGCGATTTCTCGAAAGAGCAATTCGCGTTGTATCACCCTGGCGGCAATATCGGCCGTGGTCTCATGCTCATCTCGGAAGTAATGCGCAGCGGAGAGGAAAATTGCGTCGTGCCTGAAACCATGAAGGCGAAAGACGTACTGCACAAGATCACGGTAACCAAAGGACGCCCGGGTGCCACGGCAATCGTGGATAAGAGCGGAAAGTTGGTTGGCGTTTTCACCGACGGCAATTTGCGGCGCTGCCTCGAAAAAGGCGATAGCTTTTTAAACCTACCAATCAGCAAGGTAATGGGCTCAAGCCCAAAGACCATCGCCCCAACCCAGATCGCGCAGGAAGCTTTGCGCATCATGAGTGAACACAAGATAGATCAGCTGATCGTAGTTGATGCCGATCGGCGTCCGATTGGAATGATTGATATTCAAGATTTAATTGACATTCGCCTGCGCTAGCAGCAGCTAAAACTACTCAGGATCACCGGCCCATGGATCCTCTTCCGCCGAAGGACCGTCATCGTTTGCCGATGCTCCTAAATCAGGATCAAGCGGTTTATCCCAAGTAGCTTCCTCTTCAATATCTGTCTCACAAAGTCCGATCTCATCTATAATCGAAACCATAAGGGCCTCGGCTTCGCAATTCTCCAATGACAGGGGATCGGCTAGCTTGGATGCGGACGTTAAGTCCGACCATGCTTCATGCGGGCGATTCTGCGTATATAGAATCGACCCCTTCTGGAAAAGCACCTTCGCGTGGAGCAGATCTGCTCGCAGCGACGGGCCGTGCTCTGCAAAAAGCGCTTCGGCTTCTCGCAAATAACCAAGCGCCCGCAAAAGCTTCGGGCTCTCTTCATCACGAACGTGATCGTTTGGCCCGGCCGCTTGGCTCTTTGCTAAACAAGCAGCATACGCTTCTAAAACTCTCACCCTCTCGTGCACCGTGACAATCGATGCTGGACGAATCGAATCGAGCAAACCCTGGCAACGATCAAAGGCTTTCTCGAATGCGCCGGACTCGTCGTGAATCTCAACGATAAAGAGCGAGGCATCTACAACCAATCGCAAATCACCGGCGCGATCTAAAGGAGCATCCTTTAGGAGCTGAGAAATCTGAGCCTTTCCTACAGCGAGGCAACGCTCGACACCGACCTGGGCTTCCTCGACAGACAGTTCAATGCTGCCGCAGTTCAGCGCTAGATAGGCCTTCCCTAACATCGTGTAGCAGCGCAGCAGCTGCCAACAATTCTTAGTCGTTACCTCCGGCTCCAGCTCAATCGCTTCTTCGAGCAATTGAATGGTGAGTTCACAACTCTCAGAGGTCGACTGTTCGTATGCATTCTCGGCACGACGAATCTTCACCGTTCTTTGCATGGGAATATCATCGCAACACTGCGCGACGTATTCGCCCAACTTTATAAAGTTCTCGGCTATTGTCGGAAAAGACGGCGCCGCCATGTCGGAAAGAAAGAGAGCAAGGTCAGCAAGAGCCGGGGTGAAGGATTGCGGTCTCGGAAAAGAGCGCTCGATCAGCTTTAGCGCTGCTTCCTGATCTGTCATATCATATATGCCAATCCATGCCTTCTTAAGCAGAGCACGATCAGCGACACTGCCAGCAATTACATTTTCAATAAGACGTTCGAAGGACAGCTGCACTGGCTGCGAGTTTAGATCTGAAGCAGGGGCGTCCGGCGGCACTGGAAGCGCCGGGTCATCGCCAGGTTGAGGGGAAGGTTGAGATGGCTGCGGCACTTCAGATACTCCTTAGAGCAGCCTGAACAGTATGCGAATCGAAGTTCTGAATCCAGCCCTGGCTGTGCCGACCCACCAAAAGTGCATTTAACTCTTCGGAGCGTCTAAAGGTTTTTAAGATACTCTTTAAAGGTGGTTTCCAGATCGTAGCGTAAAAATACCTCACTGGCGCGCGCTTCTCTCGAAAGCTTCTTAAGATCCTCTTCTTGATTGGGGCAGACGCACAGCACCTTATTGTCAGTGATACGTCCGATATTTACGAGCTGCCGAAGCACCCCGGGAACCTGCACGTCTTCCCAATTCATATCAATGATGGCGACGTGTCCGGGGAGTTTTAATTCCTTGATAATGCGGTCAACTTTAGATGTACGAATACTTCGCATCCCCGCCTCTGACACGATGCGGGTGAGGTTGGTCCCAAAATACTTATCGCTGGTTCCTATTACGGCTAACATAGAGCCTATCGGTCGTGAGCGGCCTGGCCGCCTCCGTGATTTCAATACTATACGCGCTTTTTTCGCTCGCGAAAGTCACCTTCTCCCGCTATATCGGCATAACAGCTAGGTAAGCTTACCAAATTGCGGCAAGGTCTCGTATGAATAAGGCTCCCAGCATTCTTCAAAATACGGTCAACAATATCTTTCAGAACAACGAGAAATTGTTACAGCGTCAGGGATCTGCAAACACGAGCCGTCCAAGTATTGCAAAGAAAGACATGGAGCTGGCCCTGACGGTCTTGTTGGTGGACCTCGCTGGCTGCGATCAGAGCTTCGATATTCAAGAATACAATATCATTCAGAACGGCTTGCGACGCGTCTTTGGAACTACCAAATCTGAAGTCACCGCGCTGATTAACCAAGCGAACCTAACCCTCAAGAATCTACGCGGATCAGGACGCTTTGCAAATCTTCTGAAGGACAGCCTCGATCAAGCACAGCGCGAAGTGATTATGGAAGTAATCGAAGATGTAATCGCAGCGGATGGGGTCGAGGATGGATTCGAAACCTATTTGCGCCACAAGTTTGCTGACCTTTTAGGTGTCAGCCTAAAGGCCCCTGAAAGCCCCGAAAAGACGGCATAGGATCAGCCCGGCCACTAGAATTATTGAACTTCTCGAGCACGTTTTTTAGTCCTTCCTAGGGTTTAGCCCTCAGCACGCCCTCATTCAATTTCGCGCCCAAACATTAAGAGGATTGCGCACAGGCCGATAATTCTTATGTCGGAAGCATGAGAACTTTAAATTCTCAGGCCAGACTGAGGCACCTGCCCGGGTGCATTCAAAACAAGGAGTTTAGCCGACTCCGGTCCCTTTCTGCGTTTCTCGAGGACCTGGCTCGGCTCATGACAGTGAGGTTGTACAATGACAAGCGACTCTTCTTCCTCGTCACGAGGGATCAGCAAAGCCACAAACAATTTACAAGACGTTTTCGCTAAACTGGCGAGCGGTTCACGTATTCGGAAAGCTTCGGACGATCCGGCTGGATTATCCGTTGCTGCACAGCTCGACGCTGTTGCCACCACTCTTTCACAAGGTTCCCGGAATGCGGCTGATTCTCAGTCAGCACTCGCAATAGCGGACAGCGCAGTATCTCAAATAAGCGATATTGCTGGACGCCTACAAGAACTTGCAACGCAAGCTGGCAGTGGAACACTGAGCGACGATCAGCGACAAACCCTACAAGCCGAATATGGCCAACTCACTCAAGAGATCCAGAGAATCTCGGCTACAACTGAGTTTAACGGAAAGCAGTTGCTAGGCGGCGAAGGTGTGACGACACAGGTCGGCACTGATTCAAGCGCAAACTCGCAGATCAGCTACGGAGGCGTAGATATCTCGAGCCTTGTTTCGTCGGTAGCCAGCGGAAGCATCGCTACGCAAGCCGGAGCACAGCAGGCGATTGATCAGGTAAATTCATTTATCTCCGGGGTCGCTTCTAAACGCGGCGAAATCGGTGCGGCTAGTTCCCGTCTTGAAGTAGCTGACAACAACAACCAAGTGCAGCGGGAGAACGCGCTAGCAGCCGAATCCAGAATTCGCGATGCCGATGTAGCAGACCTTACGGCACAGAAGGTTGCGGCTCAGATTCAATTGCGCGCCTCAACGGCGATATCCGCGCAAGCGAATCAATCCACCGCCATCGTTCGTCAACTATTGAGCTAAGCCAACGGAAGGGCCGTGGCAGACACGGCCCTTCTCATAACTTTCAGGATCAGTATGGATTTCAAAATAGATAAAAGCCGCTCCACGATCGGAGTCGGAAAAAGCGACGGCGGCAAAGCGATCACGCACTCTTCTGACCCAGCCGGGGAGCTAAAGAAAGCCCTTTCAACGCCTCGCGAGGAGGTCAGGCAAGAAGACCTAGCCTCTTTTGCTGAACAGCAAGCTGCCACCGGAGATACGCTGGTGATTAGCAATATTAAAAATTCGATCGAATTATCGAATCAGGCGATTAACGAGGTGCTTGAACTAAAGACTCGTCAGCTTCACCTCGCGCAAGTAGCTGCGAACCTCCCCGAGATAACCGCTCAGCATGATCAGGTGTCCCAAGAAACCAAAGCGCTAGGGAGTATGATTCGAGATATAGAGAATATAAAGGACAAGTCTGGCCAACCCGTGCTTGTAGGAAAATCGTACTCCCTAGTCCAATCTGAAGGAGAAGTGCGAGATGGGATTGTAACCGGAGGGATCGTGCTTTATGCGGGTCGATATGATCTCTCGTCTCGTAGTACGGCTGAAACTTCGGTCGAAGGAATTGAAGAGGAATTTGTATCCTATCGCGCCATGAAAGCGGCCTACTCGGCTGCGGCTGGAAAAGCAGAAAATTTAGTACCGGTTTCCAAAGAGGAGGTATTTACCGTGAAAGAAGAACGTCCCGACGCGCTCACTTCAGTTGAAGCAGCACAAGAATTAGCAGGTTCAATCGCTCGAAAGCTTGGATCTGCATATGGCGACCCGACAAGCGTTTCCAAGTTAATCGAGTCATCTACCGAAGGCTTGGATTTGGAACGTGTGAAGAATTTGCTCGGCTAGTCGAGGAAGGCAGTAGAGCACGAGGAAAAACCAACCCGGCTCTACCTGCTTAAACCTCAAACTCCTTTCATAACCCGCAGAAACTTATCGGATACTATTTCGAAGGCATTGAATAATCCCACGATTAGTCTTGCCCCCGGCGCTAGCGTAGCCTCGCCAATCTGCTATAATTGCGCAGACGGCAAACGCACCTGCAATTCACTCGCTTTTTCTTCCCGAGTTAAGCCTAGTCATTCTTAACTGGGGCAGGGAAAGCAACCCTGAGAAAGGTTGGTGTGTTATTCGTTTCGAAAGCCTCTCATTGTTAGCAACGGTTAGTCAGGGAGTTGAGCCTACCATGACCGAGAAATCGGCGATTCTTGCTGGAGCTCTGATATTTCTGACTACATTCCTAATGGGATTTAGAGCGCTCTTCGAGGAGAGTTCTGCGGTTCGGATGAGGGTTACGGCAGCCTGGTTTGGATCAACTACTGCTGCGCTGGTGCTGTGGTTAACAGCCGCACCTCTGGTGGGATGGTTGATTTGGGCAGTTCTGTCAGTAGGCAGCTTCGGGCTGGCAGTCTGGGCTGACTACAGGACGCGCTACATACCCCCGGAAGGGTCAATTCGGACTTACTTTTGATCTGGGGAGTTCTGGCAGTAGGCAGCCTCGGGTTGGCACCCTGGGCTGACTACAGGACGCGTTACATACGTCCGGAAGGTTTGATTCGCAGGGATTGAGTCAGAGAAAGGCAGAGATGCGTAGCTAGTACGGGTGAATTTGTACCGTACTAGCTACATCGAAAGTGCTGTCTTACTTTCTTACTATCCGCGTTCAGGGTTGCTTCTCCTATCACTTTGCTCTAGTCCCTCTAATGGTGGAGCTCGAGGCGCGCGAGAACGCAGTAGCGCTAATGCTTCATTCCAGAACGATCCCCGAATTTCTCTTGTCGCAATTCGCTACAACGAAGAAGTTCCGAAAAGATAAAAAGTCGCAGTCCTTCGCAGCAATCTTCTTTCGCAACTTTCCTGCCCCTATCGCGATAAGCTCGGTATGCTATCGCAACAACAGGCCAGTGGCTTCCATATCCTCGAGCTTACCTCCACGCTCGCTTGCATCGCCCTACTCGCTGCATTCACCTACCCCTCTATTCAGTCTCTTTCCACGCGGCACCGCTTAAGATCTGAAACGCGACGATTTGCCTCTGCGCTTGAAAAGATTGCCGTTGAAGCCATACAGCGTGAATTAACTATAAGTATCCAGCTCTCCTCTCACGGCTACAGCGTGCTGCGTCCCGGACGAGCAGATGCCGCAGTCTTCGCAGATCCGATTCAAGCAGCATTCGAACAAGACAGCGACTCACAACTTGAGTTCTATCCGAGCGGAGCGGCGACTCCGGCAAGCATTTCCCTTAAGAATGGAAACAAAGAATGTGTCGTAAAAATTTCCATTCGCGGGCGCGTGGCTTCGGAATGTCGCTAGGCTTCTCGCTTCTCGAAGTGCTGTTCGTACTTGCTCTCGCCTCGGGCTTGCTCCTTGGGCTAGCGATCGCACACTCCCGAGAGTTCTCTACCCTAACTGTCACCAAACGCAGCCTCGACGCAGCAGCGGAGCGAGATTGGAAGGCAGACGATATTTCTCGCTCTCAGTGCGCTGTCCGCGAGGGTCCGCAACAAACTCTGCATTGCCAAAATCCACGAGAAACAGAGGAGCAACAGAATCGTTACTTTTTCATAGAGGAAACTCCATGAAAGCCGATGCTGGATTCACTCTTTTTGAACTCGTTGCCGCGCTTGCAATAGCAGTGCCGCTGCTTGCAGCTCTCGCCGTAGCAGTTCGCGAGGAAACCGAAGCTTATCGAATCGCGAGACAGCGCGATGCGCTTGAGTCTGGTTTCTTTCGTGTTGAGAAGCTGCTTGAGCGAGTAATTCTTGATTCCGAGTCTTCCTCCTGGGCACCGCTCTTTCGCATACATCAGAATGGCAAGGTGCGTTTCGCTGACGGATCGATGAATCCGGTTCTACAGGTAGCGACGAAACGGCAGCCCTCTCGATTCTCCGATGCTATCACAAGCGCTGCTCTGGCAGTGGAACACACGCTCTCTATAGTTTCGGGTGAACTCAACGGTGAAGTATTCTCTGTGCGCGCGTGCCCGCGCTATACATTTACAGCGAAGGCCCCGACAATTCGCAGTTTTCTTGGGCTTACTGCCGACGCAATGTTTGAAGTGCTGCCGTCTCAGCAGAAAATCCAGCTCGGGCGAGAATGCAGAAACTTTAGGCTGCGAGCCACTACAAGCATGTTTACTCTGAAAGCTTCTTCCCGCGATCTTGAAGCAATGCGATTTTTAGTTCCAATCGAGGAACTCCGCACGCTCTACGTTGATAGAAATAAAGAGTTTAGATACCTAGGCCATCGCGGGGACAAGAATATTGAGAACCAGGCGCTTGCTGCTGGAATCAAGACAATTCGCTTGCGGCAAGATCTCATCTTGCCCTGGAAAATTCCTTTCTTAGCCGGCAGCATCGAAGAAAATGCCCCAGCACGGCATGAATTTCAATTCATCGGCTCTGTGGCACGCAGCGCGCACTTTAACTTCATCGCTAATAGTCCATGAAAAACGAGACGGGCTTTGTATACGTAGGATTTTTAGTTGCCGCCGCTCTGCTTACAAGCATAGGCGTCTATCGCGGTTGGCATAACATGAAAGTGCTTCGACAACGCAGCGACTATCAGCATGCGAAAGTCGCGGCAGGCAAGGCGTATCAGACTAGCATTATTCGGCACACAACGGATGTACCCCAGGGCAAAGCACTGCATTGCTCTGAATCAGCCGCCACGTCGGCAGATATCACCATCGCACGTCGAGTATGCAGTCGACTCGATACAAGCGCCGGATTAACTAACACCCACGCTTTAATAGAGGGCGCTGCGCTTGCGAGACGCGAGCGTTTTCCGCAATTCGACTTAAATCGACTCCTAAAAAATTCACAGCGCTGCCGAGCAAGGCGCACCTCCATGCAAGAGAGTTCTTCTGGTTTTCAGCTCTCCCCTCAAAGTGCCATTTCAAAATTCGACTGCGTGGTATCGAGCTTCATCAGTGATGAAATAGCGGCATTTGCCGGAAACGTCTCGATTACAAATGCCATCTCCGCGCCACTTGGCCTATCCGGCATTGCGGCTCGCGGATACATCGATATCTCCGCTCCGCTTTCAGTGCACACAGATTTGTTTATTTTGGCTGCGGGTGACCTGCATATACAAAGTATTGACGCTCCCTTGCTGCCTGCACGGGTAACAGTCGTTTCTACGAGCGGCGCGGTCGTCATAGATACTATAAGCGGACCCATTCTCTTGCGCGTTATAGCATGGCAGGGAGCTCGAGTTCCCGCGCAGGCGGCTTTAACAGCTCACCGTAACCTGCCTCCGGTTTTGAGCAGCGCATTTTTGAGTCTTACTGGAATTGCCAGTTAGAGTGCAGCAGATCCATGCGCAGCGCTTCAGGCTCGCCAACCTGAGTGTTCCTTAGTAAGGCTACAAAGGCACCTGCACCCCAGCCATCAAAGGGCCACAGTCGATAACAAGGCTCATCACTCAATGCAGAGCGGTGCGCTTCAAGTTTATGAACTTCGCAGCTTGAGAAATGCGGGAATTTCTTTAGAAACCACTCGACGACCGCTTCATTCTCCTGGCGCGCATACGTGCAGGTCATATACGCCAGATAACCGCCCGGCGCTGTCATGGTCGCGCAATTGGCAAGAATTCGCTTCTGACGATTCGAATTCATGTTGATGGTCGCAGGATGAAAGCATCCAGGGGAATCATCCCCCTTAGCAATAAGCGATTGTCCCGAACAAGGCGCGTCAACAATTACGAGTGGGAATACGTTCGGCTGGGCGGCGCAAAGTTCTCGCGTATCGTAGCGAGTCACTATACTACCGCTAATCCGACAGCGCTTTAAGTTGGAAATCAACGCACCTGCCCGCTTCGCGATCACTTCGTTACAAACGAGCAGACTCGGCTGCAACATCTTCCAGGCGCAAATGGCTTTTCCACCAGGAGCTGAGCAAGCATCGAGCACTATTCTCGATCTATCCCCCCATTCGATTTCCGACAAAGCCGTGGCAGAAAAAACAGAGGAAAGATCCAAGCAATAATAGGCGCCCTGCTCATGCAACGCATCTTTGCCGGGTTTTTCATCGGCTGCGACACGATCTACAAAACTCGGCTGCCAGGGTGCTGCTGGCAAAGCCACAAATGGCAGGACCTCGGGACGCTCGGCAAGCCACAGCACAGCCTTCTCGCTTACTTCACCGCCCAGCAATGCGCTGCTAAAGCGCTCCTGCGCTTCGCTGGAATCAAACAGGCTCTTCGCGAGTTTCTGAACGAAGGTGAGGTTAATTTTGGCTGCCATGCTCGGGGCTATGTATACCGTAGGGCTCTAAAATGCAATAAATTGCATAGCTTCCGACCTTCTGAGAGAATTGAAGACATGGAATTTCTGCACTCCATCACACTCAGCTTAACATCGCTGCTGCTGATGTTCGCGGTGCCGTTCGGCTACTTCGCGTACCACACGAAGTACTGGTACCGGCCCGATGGACTGAAACGCTTCGATTTCATTCTCGCGGTCATGGCAGCCGTGCTGGGAACTTTAATTCTCGTCAAGTTTGCAACCACCACCCAAAGTCGCGATTGGGATACTTTGCGCCTGCATCTCTTGCACCTAGCCCCCCTGATTCTGACCCTGCTCATTATTTCTCAAGGGCGCGGATCCTCATTCGGAGGTCGCGCTGCAAAGGCAACGGGAGGCGGTGACAAGAAGGACTACGCCGACTACAAACCCGTTCCGCTTAACCGCGAGATCGAGAAGCTCGGGTGGAACGATCTGATAATCGATCAGTCGCTCAAAGAAGAGCTATCCTCCGTGATGACGCTTCTGAAAGACCCAAAAACGGCGCGCAAATACGGAATAGAAGCACCAAAGGGAATTTTACTTAACGGCCCGCCCGGCACTGGTAAAACAACCATCGCAAAAGTAATTGCAAACACTGCCGGCATGTCATTCTTCGTCTTGAAAATGGATGAAGTTGTTTCTAAATGGGTGGGAGAATCCGAGAAGAATCTGACCAAGCTCTTCCATGCCGCAAACAAGAATTCCCCTGCGGTAATCTTCATCGACGAGGTGGACTCGATCGGAAAGAGTCGCTCGGGCGGCGGTCAGCAGTGGGCTGAGAACCTCCTTAACCATCTCTTGCAACTGGTGGATGGTGTCGTAAAGGCTGAAGGTCTCTACATCATTGCAGCAACGAACCGCGCAGACCTTGTCGACGACGCCCTGAAGCGCGCTGGGCGCCTAAATAAAGTGATAGAGATCCCCCTTCCTGGCTATGAAGCGCGAAAGCGTCTCTTTGAGCTCTACCTGGCCAAACTCTCCTTACAGCCCGGCCTCAACATCGACGAATTAGCTTACGCCACCGATGGCAAGTCGCCGGCTGACATCAAGGAGATCTGTAACCAGGCGGGATTAAACGCATTTAAGCGCGAGTCTGGTGGGAAACGGCGGGATTACGTCGTAACGGCGTACGACCTGGAGACTGCTCTCAACGAGTTCGTTAGCCCCGCTTAAAAAAAATCTTCTCGATATTCGAGAAAAACCCACTTCTTATGATACATTTGGACTCAGTGCTGAATAACATTGATGTGAGTACCCCTGCGTAGGGACATTTAGCAAGTAATTTCAAAGACTTATGTTAGCTGCTCATCAAGAAATTGCGACCACTCAACCCGGCACCGCCCATGAGGAAGCTGTTGTAGATTCCTTGTCTGGCGCAACCGCCGCTCAGCCAAGCAGTTTGCACGACATCCGCCGCGAACTTGCCGAAGGCCACGCCGCTCAAGCTTTGAGCAACGCCGATTTAGGTCCTGTCGCCACAGTTCAAACGAACACCGAAGTCGACGGACAACAGGTTTCCACCGTTAGCGATGTTACTCTTGGCATCAACGATCAAGCTCAAGCGAATGCCACCGAAGCCGGTAACCGTTTGCGCGCCCGCGGCGCGTCCTCCGATGCAGTCGTGAGAGCCGAGCAGTTTGTTAAGCACCACACCATCGCAGCTCAGGGCGGGGCAGCAACTCAAGTCGGTTCAACCTTTGACCAGGCTGAAGCAGTTGGAGTTACCCAACCACAGGATGGACGTCAGCCGGTCGGCATGGAGATAGATCAGCCGCAAGCCATGGCTGACAAGAGCGCCGATATTCAGTCTCTCATGGAAAGCCTTGCCGAACAGATTGAAGCAGCACAAATCACTCAGGCCGACGGGGCAACACTGGCTCGCGGAGTTCGCCCGGGAGTCGAGCGTAAGAATGAAATTGAAGATCCTCTCGAGCATTCCCCTTTCATGCGGATTGAACAGGACGTTGAGGAAGCAGCAGGACTCGGTGATCGCTTTGACCTCAATCTCTCCGCTACTGCCGTCGCTCAAGATGGACAACTTAACGGAATCGACATTCCACCAACGCTTCGTTTTGATTTAGAGTTGGAGCCAGCCGCCCAGACTACTCAAGCACCTCGCCTTGACGCAGCACTTGAAGTTACGGGAGCAACAGCCGGAACTTTCAAGCTTGACCGTGACCAAGAGCCGGGACAGATTTCCCGCTCAGGACGCGAGCGCCGCAGCGTTTTTGTAGCAGCCGCCTAATAGAATTCACTCGAAGTGATTATTCGCCGACGTGCACGACCACGTTGCGCCGATGACTGCTGCGCCGGTGTTCCCACACATAGATTCCCTGCCACGTTCCCAGAGCCAGCGCGCCCTGTACAATCGGAATCGCAATGCTAGTGGCGGTAAGCGCCGCTTTAATGTGCGAGGGCATATCGTCAGGGCCCTCTGCGGTATGAGTAAAATGCGGATCGTTTTCCTTCACCAAGCGATTGAGCCACTGCTCCAAATCACGCTTGGCGGACGGGTCAGCATTTTCCTGAATGATGACGCTGGCGGAAGTGTGCTGAATAAACACCGTACATAAGCCATCGGAGACGCCGCATTCCTCGACAAAAGCCTCCACCTGCGAGGTAATCTCATAGAGGCCCTGACCTTGGGTGGTGATACTGACGGTAGTGTTCATTTGGTTTGCCGACGCAATTTATCGTGGCTATAGTAAATACCTATATGATGCATATCAACAAGAAGCCGCTTATCCACTCAAACGATCGTCCACCGGCTACTGCGGTCGATACTATCGTTATCCACTCCATCTACGCTAAGGATCACGCCGACTCGTTAAGCTTATCGGCATGCTTCAATGTCCTTGATACCTGTCAGGTTTCGGCTCACTACTTGATTTCACGTGATGGAGAAATTTGGAATCTCGTCGACGAAGACAAGCGCGCCTGGCACGCCGGAGTCAGCAAAATGCCCTTCGGCGATGATTGTCGCGAGAATGTAAATCATTTTAGCATCGGGATAGAGCTTATTTGCGAAGAAAATACCGACTTTTCATCCGAACAATATGAAGCGCTGGCGCTGCTAACCTCCGAGATTCTAAATCGCCATCCGATTACCAACATCGTTGGTCATGAACACATCGCACCGGGTCGAAAAGTCGATCCGGGGCCACGCTTTGATTGGCCGCGCTATCGCGCGTTAGTCGAAGGCGGAATCAGCGCGGGACGAACAGTTAGATTCCCGCTGTAAGCGAAGTACACCACGCCTCAAGGGACGAGACCTTTTTTTGCTCCTTGGTGGAAAGATCCTTCACCTCGAATTCCCCGCTCTCAGAGACAAAGAGAATATAGGGAATGGCCTTGGCTGCCGCGTAATCAATTTGCTTGCCGAGCTTCGGAGATTGGAAATACACCTCAGCATTGGTGCCGGCGGCTCGAATACGACGAGCGGCTGCATTACACTGAGCGCGCTGCTCTTCATTAAGCACGGCCACGAGCACCGTAGTAGGACAACGCTTGGCGCTCGGCATCAAGTTCTCCGAGATTATCAGTTCCATTAAACGCGAAAGTCCAATTGAAAGCCCCACGCCGGGAAGCTTTTTGTTGATGAACTGCGAAGCCAAATCTTCGTAGCGCCCGCCGGCAGAGACCGATCCGAACTCCGGATAGTCCGGCAAGCACACCTCGACGATCGTTCCGGTGTAGTAATCCAAGCCTCGCGCCAAACTTAAATCAACCTCGACGGAATCGAGGCAAATCTCAGGCAGCAGAGATCCAACCGTCACAAGTTCGGCCAGCCCTTCAGCGCACCAGGGGTCGTCGGGAAGCAGCGCAGCAAGATCGGCAGCAGCCGAGCGCAACGGGGCGCGATGCGTAGCAAAAGCGACAATCTTTTCTGCATCAGCGGCTTCGATGCGTGCGTGCTCGCGGAGTTCCTTTAAAACTCCATCCCTACCAATCTTATGAATTTTATCAACTGCGATTATGGCTTGCTTGCGCTGCGCGTCATCCAGCCCAAGCTTGCGGTAGAAGCCCTGCAATATTTTTCGATTATTGAGCTTGATGCTGTGACGCAAAACTTTAATCGCTCGAAACGCCGCATCAACCAGCTCGATAACTTCCGCGTCGCAACTCAGCGGCAGATTCTCTCGCGCGATGATGTCGATATCGAACTGATAGAACTCACGGAAGCGCCCGCGTTGCGGCCGATCGCCACGCCACACCTTCTGCAACTGATAGCGACGAAAGGGAAACTGAAGCTCGTTAAAGTGCAGCGCCACATAGCGGGCAAATGGCACCGTAAGATCGAAATGCAAGCCGAGCTCAGCCTCTGCATTGGCGTCGGCCTGAGCGCGCGAGACTTGAAATATCTCTTTATCGACGACCCCCTTCGCAGCGAGCGTTTCCATCAGCTCAACCGCTGGCGTCTCAATCGGAGTAAAACCATGGCTCTCGTACGCTGCGGTGATAAGACCAATGATTTGATTCTCAAGTAGCTTGTGCTCAGGCAACCATTCGGGGAAACCTGATATCTTGCTGATTTTACTCATATTTTCACTTATAGTTCGGTCTCTCGCAGCAAAGGCCGCGAGCACAGGGACGGTCGCGTGACCGGGAAAATACTGCCACCGCATCCTCGCGATTGCAACCATCGAGCGTAGCAGAAGAGCGCTTAAAACCAGCCAATTTCGCGGTTTCCAAGCGCTGACTGCCGGGCTTTTGCTTTGCCTAGTTTTGACTTTTCCTGTAACATACGGCTGGCAATCCCCTGTTATTTTGATCGCGTTTTTTCCAAACACATCGCCATATGCTTTCAAAAACTGCGCCCTACTCCCGAATGTCCTGGAACCGCATCAAAGAACTTTTCGAAGGTGAATGGGTTGAACTGGTCGATTTGGATTGGGAATGGTCATCCTCCTTCCCTCGCTTAGCACGCGTGCGAAATCATGCCTCTGACCGCGCTGAACTCATGTCCGTTATCGGAGAAGCTGGAGCCGTCGAAGGTTCCGTCATCCTGTATATTGGAGCTGCAGCTTCTATCGTAAACCGCGATTCATCCGTCGCCGCTTTGTAATATCCGCGCCGCCGCGCAGTACCATGCTTGATGCGACCCCCTTTTTACGCCTTTATGCTCGGCGACGAAGTCAGCAGCTCGCCTCGCAGGATCCGGCAGCTACCCAGGAACGCACGCTGCTCGAACTTTTAAAGAAAGCTCGCGACACACGCTTCGGCAAAGATCATTCCTTCGACAGCATCTCATCCGTTGCAGAGTTTCAAAAGAAAGTACGCCTGCGCCGTTATGAGGATTTCTGGAACGAGTATTTCAAAGCAAGCTTTCCGCGCTTGGAGAACTGCACCTGGCCCGGTCTTATTCGCTACTTTCCCGTAAGCTCCGGCACCAGCGCGGGTCCTACGAAATTCCTGCCGTACTCTAAGGAAATGCAGGACTCCAATACCAAGGCTGGATTGGATTTACTCACACACCATGTGCTCAATCGCCCGCACAGTAAGGTTTTTGCAGGCAATAGCTTTGTGCTCGGCGGCACCACGGAACTTGTCGAACAAGCGCCCGGCATTTGGAGCGGAGATTTAAGCGGAATCGCGGTTAAAACCTTACCGTGGTGGGCGCGCTTGCGATACTTCCCTCCGCAGCAGATGGCGCTCATCAAAGACTGGGAAGAGAAAATCGACACCTTCGCGCGCGCCTCGCTTAAGACCGACATTCGCATGATTAGCGGCGTTCCAAACTGGCTGCTCATTTACTTCGACAAACTGCGAGAACTTTGCCCTCAAGCAGACGGCAAGATTTCAAATATCTATCCGCACCTTGAAATGTTGGTGCACGGTGGCGTTAACTTTGCTCCTTATGTGCGACAGTTCACCAGCCTTCTTGAAGGCAGCAACGCCGAAATGCGCGAAGTCTATCCAGCCAGCGAAGGCTTCATCGCCGTAGCCGATCGTGGGTATGGAGATGGGCTGCGCATGCAGTTAGACAGCGGAATATTTTACGAGTTTATCCCGCTTGAAGAGATTAATTCTCCGCAGCCTACGCGCCATTGGATAAAAAACATCGAGCTGGGCGTAAATTACGCACTGGTCATGACTACCTGCGCGGGATTGTGGTCATACATCATCGGAGACACGGTAAAGTTCGTCGATCGCAATCCGGCGCGCTTGCTGATTACCGGTCGAATTTCTTACTACCTCTCAGCATTTGGCGAACATCTGCTCGGTGAAGAGATAGAAAGCGCCATCTCGAAAGCAGCCGAAGCTGCAAATTCTACCATCACAGATTACTCAGTTGGTGCGGTGTATCCTCAGTCAACCGCCGAACTTGGCGGGCATCTGTATATCGTCGAATTTGCGGAAGGTCAGGCGCCGAAGACCACTGCGCACGAGACTTTTATTACAACCCTCGATCAGCAACTGCGCCGCGCCAATGAAGATTACGAAGCTCACCGCGCCAATAATTTTGGGCTTAGCGGCCCGAAACTGGCCGTCGTAAAACCGGGGACCTTTGCGGCCTGGATGAAGGCGCGCGGCAAACTGGGCGGCCAGAATAAGGTGCCGCGCATTATTTCCGACGCCGAGCTTTTCGATAATTTGCAACGCTTCGCCGCCGAGCACCGCCTTTCGTAGTAGAAGTCAGGAGTTGTATGCGCCCGTATCCCCCCAACAGCTATGGTCCCGGTGAAGCCTATTTCTGCCTCGAGCAGGCACAAATGCCGGCAGCATTCAGTGACTATTTAGATCGTCAGTTAGAAGCGTCGCTCGGAGTCAGCACGCACGTCTTGGCAACACACCTGGCTGAATTTTTTGAAGTTGCAGATGCCCGCCTCATTTCCCGCTTTTGCTCGCTCACCTCTGCGCCCGAGGCTGGTCCAGTTCGCCCGTTGGCGATTCCCACGGCTACCTACCGAGGCTTGAGCTCGGTTGCAGAGCGATCCGGTCTCGAGATCAACCAGGTAATAATGATCTTACTGTCGGCGGATCCGCAGGATCTCTTTCCAGGTGGCGAGGAAGTAGTACCGCAGGGCCCTGACACCAGCGATTCTACGCCGACACCTGAGCTCTTGTTTGCTTAGAAGCTATTGAACGAAGCGAATAGCATTCGCTTTTACAACGCGCAGCTTCTTCTCTGAATCATAGGTATTGGCAAAACCGCCGGAGGAAGCTGAGGCTAAATCATAACTCTCATCACTGGTGATATAGACGGCATTTGCACCGACATCTGCCGCTGCTTCTCTGATTTTAAGTTTCAACGCGATATCCGTCATACGAGTTCCAGGCTCGACTACAATTTCAGCGAGCTTAACGTTCTTACGAGCGGGGGCCTTATCAAGAAGCGAAACTTCAAGCGCGGTAGTGGGCGGGAATTTAGGGGCGCCGGGCGTAGGTTTTGTTGAAACCGCGATACGCCCGCAGCCTATCATCGCTGCGAGTAAACCGAGTAGGCTAATGGTGCGAAGTGCGGAAGAAAGAATTTTCATAGCGTAAAGCTCCCTACGTGTTGCGCGCAGGCTAGCCGCTTTAAGAGCTATTTTCAAGAAGGTAGATGCCTCAGCGAAGGGTGATGCGATCGAACTCCGCGATATAGGCCTGCTCCTGACGTAACGCAGCCAGATATAGAACTACCAGGCCTTCACGAACCCCCTCTGAGACAAGCGGGGCTTTCAATTGGCAAAGATGGGCGATCGATTGCGCAAAGCATTTGCGTGCGATTTGAGAGACTTCCCAGTTCCCGTGATCGCCAAAAATTTGCAGACGCAGATGCGGCAGCTCCTCGAGGCGAGCGATCTCCGCTCTTGCCTCTAACAGACGGAGCAACCCGATACCTTGCGCGAAAGCCAGCACTACCTCGGTGTCGAGGTCCAGGAAGGACGCATCCAAGGACGTATCCTCCACAGCTTTATTGGAGGATGGGGTACCCGTCACCATCTGCTTTATGGATTTTTCGATTTGTTGCACGGTGGATGAAGCAGTCTGCGAGGTTGGAACCACAATCCCAGCTAAGAGTGCCTGCGAGGGTTCCCCTAAGGTAGTAACAGCGATAATTTCGGTTAGCTCAGCCTCAAGCCGCTTACGATCACGGAACTCGCGGCCCTCGCGCACATGCAGCCGATCAAACTCATCAGCTTCCAGCTCCTTCACCACTCTATGCAACTCTGAATGACGAGTATTCCAGGGCTGCAACGTCAACTCAGCGATAGAGTGTGCGGCGTTATCAAGCCTGCGCTCGAGCTCTTCCACCACCCTTCGTAGCTCGGAATGCTCTGGCAATAAGTCGCTCAGCGCATCCAAGGCCGCATAGCGTTTACGCGCGGCGGTTCGCTCAATCCTCTCGTACGAATCAAGCTGCTCGCGAGCTTGGGCCAAAGTTTCAGAGCCGCTGATGGGAGCTAGCGGAGAGAGGAGTGTGTCTAACGACTGAATTGCGGTGGCGCTGAGTTCAGCGACTTGCGCAGCCCTTTCGGGCGGCAGGGCTTCAGCACCGAACCGCTCAACTTCCTGTTTCCAAAATTGCGTAGCCTGTTCCTGCAATGATTTGCAGAGATTATTTGCAGTTTCTCCGAGCTCCGGGTTGAATCCCGGGATGGCAGGACTGCATGAGAAAGGCTCCTGAAACATCCGATACAGCACTAAAATAAAGGCTCGTTAGAGCTGCATTTTAGCACTACCGATTCCGCTAATCGAATCGACAAAAAACCGGCCGGAAAACCGACCCGCCCCGTACTGCCAAGCATTCCGGATTGAGTCGGCGCTGCGGCCGGTTGTAATGGCACCCTAGCAGACGATGGTTAGTCCTCGGAATCTTCTGCGTCCTCAGCCTCTTCAGCTGCCTGCAAACGCTCCTGAGCATGGTAGAGTTTTTGATCTTGGTGTTGAATTTTTGCCTGATCCTGCATCTGCTGAGCAGTATCAATATCCTGGGCCACGTTAGAACCAGCCTCGGACTCCTCGATATCCTGAATCTTGGACTCCGCCATGTCGGCGTCGACCTGAGCCTGACGAGCAGCGGCCTCCGGCTCTTGCTGGGCTACACAAATAGAGTTCCCGCACAAAATTGACGCGGCAACAACGAGGATGGCGACAGAGGTCTTGCTGATATGCATGGAATTCTCTCTTAAAAAAGATGACACCGTAAAAGCGGCCTAATAACTATAACAACAAGAAAAAGGCGCTGGGAATATCTATCTTAATGAGCTGGGGCGACCGCGCATTAGCCCATGCTTTCGCGCAACTCATCAAGGAAATGGTCCGCCTTTTCGATTCGGATCAAACCTAGCCGCGGAAATTCAAGATCGGCGATTAAGTACACCGCCATCGACATAATGAGCGCGTACGAGACGGTGTGAATCCAATTTCTCGATTTACCACCCGACATTTCATAGCCAGCCAAGAAGGAGCTGACGAGCAACAAAGCGAGAAGCATTAAGAAAATTGCCGTGGGAGGATGCATTTCCGCAGCCGCCGTTCGAGTGGTGGCAATATCGAGCATTTGGTTGATAGCCGGAAGCAGCACTGTAAAACAGGCTACTCCTGATTGCGCCTTACAGGCACTAACGGTGCTTGCCCAAATATGCTGTCCCAGTGCCCCGGCCCGCCCCACTTGCTCCAGCGCCGCAGCAAAGTCGGGCAACTTGCGATATACCTCCATTCGAGCGTCCACATAGGCACGGAACTCGGCTTGTAGAGCCGCCCGCTGCGGTTCGCCCAACAGGTCAATACGCAGCCAGGCCGTTCCTATCGCATTAGTCTCCTCTACAATAAGGTGACGTCGAGTGTCGAAACGCGAGGCAGCGCCCGAGAATGTGAAAGCAATCAGGAGGCCCATTAAAGCAAAAACAGCTCCATCGATAGCGGCAATGCCAGGGCGCGCGCCCTCCGGCTCCTCCGCGTGTCGAGCCAATCCGATGCGCCGACCGATTTCGACGAATAAGAGGATTCCCAGAAACAGCGACACGATTACGAAGAGGGCCATAGCCAGATAGGGCGTCATAAAGTTCGTAGGTCTTGAATCACAGTCAAAACAAAGTTCGAGGAATTATTGTCGAGCCACTATATTTTTGCAATCAGCAAGTGCTGCGCGACGCGCATTACGGGGAGTGGAATCGGATAAAATCATCCTTCCTTACGAAGATCCAGTCTGGACGTTTCCAGAGCGCTCAGGCACACTCCTTTCGGTGTTTTTGGAAGTTTACTACCCTCTTCTGGCACACCTTTTTTGTTTCGAAGTTTGGTTTTTTGTTTGTCGTTATGACCGCTGCGCTCGCTGAAGTAGCCCCACAAGCTTCCCCCATATCGCATAGCTCCCCCGCCGAACTGGATCTGCAGGTGGAGAACCTTACTAAAAGCTTTGGCGCTGACGAAAAGGTGCTGAATGGAATTAGCTTTGAAATTGAACGCGGCCAGTCTGTTGCTCTGATCGGGTCAAACAGCTCTGGCAAATCAACTTTGCTGCGCTGCTGTGTGCGACTCATAGAACCAGACTCAGGCTGCGTGCGACTGTTCGGTCACGACACCAGCAAATTTTCAGCGACCCAGCTTAAAAGAACCCAAGCCAAAGTCGGCCTACTAAGCCCACGTACTGAACTTAACCCTAAGTACAACGTGCTGCGCGCGGTGGTCGAGGGTGCGATAGCTCGCAAGAATCGCGCATTGCTATGGCTTCAGAGCTCGCTTTTGAAATCAGAGCGCGAACAGGCTTTGCATTGCCTTGAAAGCGTAGGGGCTGCTCATCTAACCGAGAAGATGTGCCGGGATCTTTCACCGGTCGATGCCCGCCGCGTCGCTATCGCCAAGATTCTCATGCAGAAGCCTCAACTAATCATCGCCGATGAGCTGGTGGCAGATCTCGATGTTCGCTCTGCCGAGACCACTATGGATTTATTCGTGGGCTTGGTTCGCTCAGCCGGTCTTTCTCTGCTGTTTTCTTCCCACCACTTAGTAGATGCGCTTTCTTACGCCGATCGCGCGCTGGCTCTTCATGAGGGCAAGCTTGAGCTCGATGCTCCAGTGGGAGCCGAAGATGCTCGCGTGCTTCGCGCGATGTACGACTAACTTCTAGAACCGCGGGCAGCCTCAGCAAACCCGAACCCGCCTACCGTCTACAGAATCAGACCACGCCGAAATACGGGCCCCCACAGTGTATATATAAGCACACGCACCGGCTCTGCGGCCTAAAGGCTTTTACTCAGGCTCTCTGTCGCGTCCTTAATCGCTATGGTAGATTTGTATTTGCTAAAGCTTCCAAGGAATACGCCATGCGACCTATCGTTCGGACCGCCTTTATTCTGAGTCTTTTGCTTGCTCCCTCCTATGCTGGCGCCCAACCGGCCGGCAAAGAAGACGACCGTGCCCTGATTGGCGGAATCCACTATGAAGACTCCAGTCCAGCTCGCAACACGTATGCCGAGACTCAAGACGCTGCGATTGATTATTTCCACAAACTGGCAGAAGTCACCTCCCAACTTGGACAAGGCGCAACAACCGGCGCAGTGCCGGCACCGCGCGATAATGTCATCGCCTACTTGAATGCAGCTTATTTATACTGCGCGTTAAACTATGGCGAATGCCCCCTGGTTCTAAACGGGATTCTCGAGGCTGACATTATTAACTCGCGCTTGGCGCACCAGGCGCAGTGCCCGATTATGACGAGCTTCTGGAAAGCTTGGGTGCGCAGCGACATGGAGGCGCGCCAAAAATATCAAGTGAAGACCGGCTTCCTTAAAGTGACGGCGGATTTTAATCAGCAAAAGCGCCCTGCCTATATCAAATGTCAGGAGACCGTGCAGAACGAAATCGCACCAAAGGAATCCGACGCAATTTTCTTTAAGTCGCGTTACAGCGCTGACTCTTCACACGCCCTTACTGCCGCTAAGACTGCAAAGCTGCTTGAAGGAATAAAGGTGAAAGTACCGAATGTCTTTGCAGCGGTTGGCAGCGGATTTGGCTCAGCGGAACCTGCCAAGGAAGAGGGCCGCTCGATAAAAGTAAAACGCTAAGCCCCTAAGCTTCAGAAATTAAAGCATAATTTTATTGTTTTCCTTACAGTTCCCGCCCCTCGTACCATGAAAGGAGAGGGTTTTGCCTATTGGCGGGGTGTCGAGGGATGGCAGCGGCTGTAGCGAATGCACAAGCCACTCAGAGCGAGTCTCAGGTTGACTCACTGCTTGAGGGAATTAGCGACGAGCTCGCGCTGACGCGTCAAACCTTCGAAGCCTATCTTCCCTCGAATCATCGACCATCTTCACGACACGCCGAACAACTGCAATCTGAATTGCTCGACTGTTCACGGCGTCATGTCGCTGCGCTTTCTTGCCGCGATCTTGACGGCTTGGCGCAGCAGTTATTGGAACGAACCGCCAAGGACCCTGAAAGCGGCATGACATTGCGGCTTATCATTCAAGAAAAGCAACGCACCACCAAACCTCTGCGCGATATTCTGTTCACTTCGCTATGCGAGGCCCCGCAAGTCAATGTGGAACGCTTTGAAGAACTCACTCCCGAACATCGTAGGCGCGCGCATCGCAACCTTGGCACGTTGCTGGAGCGTGCCTCTGATACCCAGCTCAAAGGGCTGTGTCACAAGTGCGGAATCCACAAGGAGCAGAGCGCTCAAAGCCGGCGCCAAGACATCGATTCACTGCTCGAATCAGGCCTTCTTGAACGCAGCCTGGAAGATTCCGATGTCGCGATTGAATTGTCGAGCGTTCTCGCGAAGTCAGGCGAACTTTCTCCCGGGATGTCGTCACTTCTTGAAGAGTTAGCTGACACGGCACGTCGTAACGATGACACTTTGCGCGGAGAAGTGGCGCGCTTACTGGCAAAAGAAGTCGCTCACGCCATCGAAGAAACGGCCCGTACCCGGCTAAAACTAGCTAAACTTGCTCGCGCACAAAACACCATCGTTATCGAACTCGATGACTCTCTCTCGGACATGCTTGCTGCGCACATCGAGCATCCCGAGGATGGAGAATCTCCGCTGCTCCATTACGACCCGTTCAAGCTTCTAGCCGAGGAACTACTGAAGGAGGATGACGCGCTTCGCGTGCGGGAGAAGGAAGAAGACCGGGAGGAAGAGGAAATCGTTGAAACTCGACACGCACTGAGCCGCGAGATCCAGAAACTAGCGCGCGCGAATCCGGAGCTTTTTAACAGTCTTGCGGCACTATCTCTAGAACAACTGGAATTTCTGGATCCAATGAGTGTCGCACTGCGCGTGCCGCCGTTTCGGAATGAATTGGGCTGAGTGCCGCCAACGATATTCGCACTTACTACTCAGTCTGATGCCGACCGCGGTTAACCGTCAACCGTTCGCTAAGTCCGGTGACAGACGGATCCCCCGAACAGGACCCACTGCTAATACTGGTTCCGCTGAATCGCTTTACAATCCCACCTAGCGCGGACCGAAAATTCCATCAATCACGGCACCGACTGGATTGTGCACGGCTTTATCAAATTTCTCGTAATCGGCACGTTTGGCGTCAATATCTTTATTAACGTTCGCTTCGACCTTTTCGCGTAAAAGGTTATTGTTGTTCACGATATCATTTGCTTCGCCCTCGGCGACTTGGCGGAAGCCTTCAGCTACGCCCATCGCTGCGCGCAAGCGCTCATGCGCCATATCGTTCATCAACTGCGGTGGATTCTCCAATTCATATCGAAGCTGCGCACGAGCGGTTGCAATCTCCAATTTGCGCTGCGCGAGGGTCGCTACTTCCTCTCGAACTCTAGGATCCTGCGACTGCAAATCCATCCCTTGCTTAGCATCTGCTATCGTACGCTCCGTATCCATGGTGACCGCACGTTGCTGATCGAGATGGGCCGAAAGGTCGGAAAGCGCGAAGCGCTGATTCGCCACGGGGATAACGCCATTGAGAACTTGTTGCGCTATCTCCTTCTCATCCAGAGGTTTCGTTCCTTCGACAAGATGGTCGGCCTTCAGCGGATCTTTAACTTGCTTGTAGGGTTCAAACACGGGGTCTTTATCGAACTCAGCACGAACTTTCTGACGTTCGGCTTCTACCTCTTTGGGCGACTTCTCGGCTTGCTTCTCACGGAAGATTCCAAAGTCAGGCAAGCGAATCTCCGGCAGAATTACATTCTGCTTGGCCCGCGCGTAGTAGTCGCGTTGCTCCTTCAAATTCACATAGGTGTAATCGCGCGCAATCTCAAAATCATTCTTGCGGTCAGCGACGTACTTCAAAAGATCTTGACGGCGGTTATTCTCCTCACGAACGGCATCAACGATGGTAACCGGAATACCGTTCTTCAGTTCGGATTGACGATCTTTACGCTGATCCTCGAGATTCTTCTTCATCTCGCCGTTTTCTTTGGCCTGATCACCTAGTTCACGCCGCAGTTCACTAAGAGATTTGAGTTGCTCAGAAACTCCCGCTTCCTTGTTGCCCTGCACACGGTCGCGCACATTAGAATAAAACTCGGCCATCTGCTGATTGATATCGTTAGTAACAGCAGCTTCGCGACGCAGCGCAGGTTCATTCGCTAGCAATTTTTGAACTTCTTCCGGCTTTAACTTCGCAATTTGATCCTCTGAAAGCGGACGCCAAGACGCCAAGGTCATAGTTGAACTTGCCACTTCGCTCGTCGGCTTTACTTCTGCGGCGGGTGCTGGGGTAGCCGGGGCAGGAGTAGCAACTTGCGGCTGCTCTGGGCTGGGTTTAGCAGCAGTGGGCTCGGCGGCTGGAGCGCTTGCTGGCTTCGCTTCTGAAGTAGGCTCCGTTGCCGGAGCAGCCGGAGGCTTTCCAGCTTCTCGATCGGCCCTGCGTTTCATCAATCCACCACCCGAAGTCTCTTGGGCAGGAGGCTCGGCTCCAACTGTTCTCGCTTGGGTTGCGCCAGTAGCGGAGGTCTCTTGAAAAGCTGAGGAGGTCTGCAGGGACTGCCGCGCTTCATTTACATCGAAGGTCGTCGTCATCGCACCGCGATCGAGCATGTTCTGTGTGGTATCCGCAGCGGGGGCAGGCGTGAATGTGGTAACAGCTCCAGCAATGCCAGCAGCGACGGTCGTGCTTAGTCCCATAAACCTCTAAGGGCAAAAAGTTTTACATTCAGACTAATACGTTATGCTCGGAATCCGTCGGAACGTTGCCTAAGAGGGCCGCCTTGCTAAAGCTCTCCGTCGGTCAGCAATTGTCAGTAATTACAGATAGTTATGACATCGCTTGGGACGCCAGATTAGCCCCGCCCGAGGAAAAAACTGTGCTATAACGCTCGGGCAGATTTGTAGGTGTTTTTAAGAAAGGATTCCTCATGAAATCGATGTTGGCTCCAACTGAAGCGATGGGCATTTATCAGATGTTGTACGCCTTTATGGAGGCTTCCGGTAAATACATGGGGGAACCGGGAACTCACCCCTGGAGCCAGGGATTTCCGCTCACAACTCAATTACCCGGCGGACCGAAGCTCCCCGAAACTATCTCTGTTAAGTCCAGCGATCTGACCTACCCCAAGGCCTGGGGGCATCTTTCGCTGCGCGAATCGATCGCCAACTACTACAACCATTTCTACAAATCGAACCTCGCTCCAGAGAACGTGATGATCTTCGCAGGCGGAAGAGCTGCGCTTTTTGCGGCGGTGTTTCTGCTAGCCAAAGATGTTCGCGTGGTAATCGAAGAGACAGAGTATACGCCCTACTACGACTTGCTCCGTATCTTAAATCGAGATCCGGTGATTGTCCCGAGCAATGAGAAAAACAACTTCCTGCCAAGTGCTCAAGACTATGCCGCTTGTGCGCCGAAGACTCCGCATTTCAGAATCCGCAGCAATCCCTGCAATCCCACCGGGCAAGTCTTGCGCGGCGAAAAGTTAAAGGAATATGTACAGGCTTGCTCGCAACCTGGAGTCGGCGCCCTGCTCGATGAGGCTTATGAATTTTTTGTCGACCCTGAGCCAGTGAGTGCCTTGCAGTACATCGAAAATATCGATGAGACGAATATTTTTGTAGCCGGAGCGGCCACAAAGGGGCTGCAAGCCCCCGGCATTCGACTGGGCTGGATTGTTGCCTCGCGTGAAAATGTCGAGATTTTGGGCAACTACTCCACGTTTGTAATGGGTGGTGTCTCGCGGGTATCCCAAATATATGGAGAGGAGCTTCTGCAAACTGCGCGGGTGACGCAAGCCCGTGAAGCGGTGGCCTCCTTCTACACCAAGCAACGCAATCGATACGGGGCGGCTCTACAAGAGATGGGCCTACAGCTCTTCAGCGGTGAAGGCGGATTTTATCATTGGTGCAAATTGCCGGGCAGCTTGAAGGCTGACGAGTACAACGAAAGGCTTTTCAAACGCGAAGCGGCTATTCTCCCGGGAAGGCTCTGCGACATGCATCGGCGCGGCAGCAGTTCGCCGCTTCAGGAATTTTTCCGCTTCTCATTCGGTCCACTCAAGGCGGACTCATTTGAAGAAGACGTTAAAATTCTGAAGTCGGCGTTATGCTGAGGTCAGCGCGGATCCTAGTGTAGATCCTGTCCACGGAGGGGCTCGTCCGTCGAGGTTTTTGCCCCCAGAGACTTACCGACTCCGTCAAACATCTCATGCACCTTGGGCACGAAGGATGAAGGAACCGCCTCCTTCGCTGCCTCACGTAAGACGTTTAATAAAACTCCCAGTGCCGCGCCCCTAATCACCTGCACCGTGTCATGAAGCTGAGAGCCCCGAGAAGAGGCAGTGGAATGCCTGAGCATTCCGCCTCCATTGGCATGCAAATTTGCCGCAGCAGGATCTGCTCCGCGCTTCCACAAGGGCTGCCAGCGCTGTTCCGGCACATCCTCGCGCTGCGGAGTAAGAGCACGCCCCACCACGAATCCGAGAACAAGCGCACCGCTCATGAATTGCCATGGACGGCGGCGCACCTGATGCTTCAGGTTAAAGGCTTGCTTTACCTCCTGCACTTGCTGCTCGACGCTCGACTTCGCCTCCTGCGCAGTCTCCTTTACTTCATGTTCGAGCGCTTCAAGTTTCGAAGACAGAGACGCACGCGTCTCCTGAATCGATTGACGAATTTCACTCGGATCTGCCGAGCTTAGATCTTCTGTTTCAACCATTGCGCGTTATCCTTTAAAGATTGCAGGGTTTCCTGAGGTATTGCGTTGACCTCTCCGGCTTGACGACGCCCTGCGGCAAGAAAGCAACCGGCCGCAATTCCAATCGCGACCGTAACCACCGCATAGCTTCCCCATAATTCAAGTTGCGGAAAGATCTTCACGAGTGCATGCACCAGCGTCAGACAAAATAAGAGTGTCGCCGCCGCACCAAGCGCTACGGCGACACCCAGAGACACTGCGGCTGTTTTCACTTTGCCGACCTCCTGGTTGAGCTCGCTTTTGGCGAGAGCAATCTCTTGGCGCAGCAAGTTCTGCCCATCGGCTACAATTCCTTGCAGCAAAGGAGCGATGCTCGACTGTACTTCCGCTTTGATCTCTTGAAGCATAGATCCCTTCTACTTACGTGAAAAAGCGCTGCCGAGAAGAACTCCGACGCCCAGCCCCACAAAGAGGGACTGCATCGGATAACGACGCACCACCTTTCCGAGATCAGCCGCGATGTCACCGACACCGTGCTCACTCAAGTATTCACCACTGGACTCAAGCGTATCAGCAACGGCGTTCGCAGCTGAACCAAGGCTTCCTGATTCAGGGGCCTGCTCACGAATGGTATCGGCAAAATCGCTCATCTTGACCCCCAAGGTGGAAATGCCCTTATCGCTCTTTTCGCGTACTTCTTCTGCGCGCTGCGATACTTCGTTCATAGCTTTCTCACCGGTCTCTCGAATTTTCGAGCCTGCGGCGGAAACCTTATCTTTCACATTTTCAATTGTTGCGTTCTGGGAAGTTGCCATACATTTTTCTCCTTTCTAAAAGTAATTCTTTTACAAACGCTCGCGGGTCTCGCCACGATTCTTGCCGTTACGCTTTGCCGAGGTAGACTTCTTTACGTTGTCCTCGTCTTCCTCTTCTGTCTCCTCTTCCGAGCCCAAGCCGGCCTGCGTTAGCACTTCTGATTCAGATATCGTGCTTAACTTTTCGTCGGCTACTTCTTCCTCCCCGAGGGTCTCCTCTAGAAGTTCGACCACTTCGTCGAAGCCGAGCTGACGTGCCATTGCAATAGCGGTACCGTACGCTGCCATTTCATAATGCTCGACTCGCTGCGCTGCTCCGATGAGCATGGCGTCGAGGAGAGCCGGCTCGCTGCTTTCTTCCTCGAGAACTTCTTTGCCCTCTTCGATGAGGCCCTGCATGGCTTTGCAGACCTTCCCGCCGAGTTTGAAATTAAGAAGTTCACCAATTCGATGAAGTCGCTCAACTTGCCCTTCGGTCTCCGCCAGGTGCGCCTGAAATGCGCCGCGAAGGTTTTCGTTGCTGGCATGTTTTGCCATTTTTGGAAGCGCCTTCAGGAGTTGGTTTTCAGCGTTAAAAATATCTCTGAGCTCTTCCTCGAGTACGTTCTGTAGTGAAGTAATTTCAGCCATGGTGCGTTCCTTTCTCTTGTTTCGTTGGTTTTTTGCTGGCATCTCGATCACCGAGCCGCCATGCTTTCTTGTTTCAAGGTGCACGCAAGAATGCAGGCAAACAGTAGAAGCTGC
>JAFLCA010000139.1 GCA_017302875.1 Deltaproteobacteria bacterium | reverse complement strand
AGCTCCATATTCAAACGGATTTCAGTACGTGGCCTTCTTAAGCCACTCGCGTTGGTAGGAGAAAACACCATTAATGGCGGACTTCTCGGGTCAGCGAAGAACTCGAAGATTAGTCGAGTATCAAGCAATCTAACTATTCGCAACGGCGATGTAATCGGCGGCATCGCGGGGCAGCTCACCAACAGCTCCATCGAAGAGGCAAGCGCCACTATTGACGTCAGTTTCGATGGCTCCTTCGGCCAGCCTCCCGGCAGCTATGAAATGCCAAGAATTACGGGCGGAATCGTCGGATTTGCCGATTGCGCTTCCGGCACTTGCAGCAACAGTATTAAGAAAGTGTACTCTTCAGGCACTATGAACGCCGGCGGAACGTTTGGAGGAATACTCGGCAGAAATGCCCTGCCTTCGACTCTCCAGCTAACAGAGATCTCGGACGTGCGCGCTGATGTGAACGTGATTTTTCAATCGATACCGCTGGTGTATAATTATGGTGCCTATGGGCGCGGCGGAATTGTCGGGCACAATCTTACCGGCTCGTTGACTGTTGCGAACGCACTCTTTAGCGGCAGCGCGCTCTTTGACCCTAAAGTCTTCCCGCAAACCTTTGGGGGAATCATCGGCACTCCCGGGACTTCTTCAGCCTCAGTGGCATCGTTCTTCGACAAGTCCAAGACGGCACATGCGGTAGACTCCTCCGGCGGCATGGCTCGCTCAAGTGCCCAACTCAAGAGCATCTCGAACTATAGCGGATGGAACATTTCAGCAGACGCCAACAGCACCGGTACTTGGATCCTTCCAAGCGCAAGCTATCCGATGCTCAACGGAGGCATTCAACCGGGGACTTGTGAAGATACATTCAACTACTAGGCGGAAAAAGAGCTGACAAGGACGTCAGCTCACTTGTTAGGCAGCGTTTGAAACTTTCTTTGCGCCGAGCACTTTAAGAGCCCAAGCTTCAAGCTCACCCGGCGTATCATCCGATTCAAACTCAAAGGTCTCTCCATCCGGCCAGCGCCCCGTGCCTTTGTAGAATCCATCCGCAGTGAAGCTCACCTCGACAATGGAGGCTTCTTCGCCAAAGCCCAGCGACCCGAGGATGATATCCTCGGCGCGGTTTCGCTCCGACAAAAAGTCTTCTTTCATAGGGCCGCGCTTAAAGCTCCAAAGACAACTACTCTAATGGGCCGCGGCAGAAGGACAAGAGCGCTCGCTCTTCAGGGAACGCCGTTACTTCAATTCGCCGACGACAATGGTGCCGTTCGTGCCGCCAAACCCAAAGGAGTTCGAAATAGCAACTTTGACCTTGGCTTGCCGCGCCTTATTCGGAACGTAGTCGAGGTCACAACCTTCACCAGGATTCTCGTGGTTGATGGTCGGCGGAACGACTCCGTTCTTAACCGCCATCACAAGGAAAATCGCCTCGACTGCTCCAGCCGCGCCGAGCAAGTGTCCGGTCATAGACTTGGTTGAACTCACCAACAATCCATTTTTCGACCATTCGCCGAAGACCGATTTAATCGCCAGAGTCTCAGTCTTGTCATTGGCATCGGTCGAGGTACCGTGAGCATTCACGTAATTGACCTGCTCAGGGGAAATTCCGGCGTTCTTGATGGCGAGCTGCATTGAAGCAATCGCGCCTGCGCCATCACCACACGGAGCGGTGATATGGAACGCGTCACATGAGAATCCGTATCCCATTACCTCTGCGTAAATCTTAGCTCCACGCTTCTGCGCACTTTCCAAGGACTCCAGCACAAGAATTGAAGCGCCCTCGCCTAATACGAACCCGTCTCTGTCGCGATCAAACGGACGCGAAGCCTTCTCAGGTTCCTCATTACGAGTCGAAAGGGCCTTCATTGCGCAGAATCCACCGATACCCATCGGAGTGACTGCCGACTCTGATCCACCAGTAATCATCACATCCTGCAAACCTTCCGAGATCATACGATAGGATTCGCCGATCGCATGCGTAGAAGAGGTACATGCACTAGTAACAGTGTAGTTAATTCCCTTTAATCCAAAGCGAATAGCAATGTTACCTGGGCCGAGGTTGCTAATCATCGCTGGGATCATGAAAGGCGATACTTTACGAATACCACCTTCTAGATAAGCTTGATGAAACTTCTCAAGTACGGGCAAACCACCGATACCAATACCCAAGATGCAGCCCATGCGCTCTTGCTGGTAGTTAGCGGTAGCGAGCCCCGCGTCATCCCACGCTTCCTGCGAAGCTGCGATTGCGTACTGGGAAAAAAGATCGTGCTTCTTTATCTCTTTAGCGTCGAGATACTGACCGGGATCGAAATTCTTGATTTCTGCTGCGATGCGGGTCGGAAAATCTTTCGCATCAAAGCGCGTGATCGGAGCGACACCGGAGCGGCCGGCGCAAGCCGCCTCCCAAGCTGCCGCAACACTATTGCCGACAGGCGTTAAAGCTCCGAGACCAGTTACAACTACTCTGCGTTTTGCCATGCACAATTCCCGCACAAATCTTATAAAGCAGGGTTTAAATAGCGCCAAAGTGTAGCAGATACTTCGATTTAGCGGAACGAAAGCAGGCGTTTAAGCTAACCAGCAAATAAACTAAGTAATAAGAATAGGTTAGGACAACGAGACGCTGATTTATGAGGGAATTTAGAGAGAAAATGGTAGGCACGATAGGGCTTGAACCTACGACCCCTTCCGTGTGAAGGAAGTGCTCTACCGCTGAGCTACGTGCCTATACCAAAAGCGGAAGGCCATTGAATAGCAATAAGCCTCAACGAATTCAACTCAAGCAACTTCGCCCCCTGCTCTCCCGATAGCTTCATAGAACTTACGTCTATTTTAGGGAGAATCTCTATGACCTCAGTACAGTCCTCAAATGGAGCCTTAGTTGATCCGAATCCGATGCGCGACACAGCGTGGGAGAAAAGTGCGCAGAAGTTGGGAAGCGCCCTCGACACCGCAGAGCAGAATTTACTGAAGGCCTTCTCCTTCGGTGATGATAAGAGCAAAGCCTTTCAAGATTTTGCCCACAAGATGGGCATCAGCGGGAACGCCACCTTGTCAGGATTACAGATGCTTTTGCAAATTCGTTATGACAAGGCCAAACAAGCCTTCCAAACGTTGTCGCAAATTCTTTTCGGCAAAAACGAAACCGAACAGAAGATCATAGATAAGATCGGCCGCTAACGGCGGGCCGGTGTTGCTACAAGGACACGGTCGAGTCCGGCCAGGTCCTTGTAGCTTTCAAAGACGCCATAGTCCTGACCAAGCAATTCGCGAACGGCTGCATGCTGCTCGAAGCCGGTTTCGAAAAATATTTTTCCGTGCGGCTTAAGAAATCGAGGTCCCTCTTGCAGAATGTGCAAAATATCGGAGAGCCCAAAGCTACTGGAATAGAGCGCTTCAGCCGGCTCAAAGCGCAACTCTGGAGAAATGCGAGTGTCCCCTTCGGCGATATAGGGTGGATTTGAGACGATCACATCAAATCGATCGCTTGAATTGCTCAAAGCCGAAAACCAATCGCTTGTAATAAAGGTGATCTCAGAAGCGACCCCTTGCTGCTTGGCGTTGCGCTTCGCAACTTGGAGTGCTTTCTCGCTCGCATCGATCGCACTCACGTGAAAATTTCTTCCGGCAGCTTTTAATTCGCGCGCCAACGTGACGGCGATACAGCCGGAACCGGTACCCAAATCCAAAGCAGCGCTGTCCCCGGGACAAGTGTTCAAGAATTGCAGCACCTTCTCTACTAAAATTTCAGTTTCGGGGCGCGGGATAAGAACGTCGGGGCACACCAGAAACTCGGCACCGTAGAACTCCTTTCGCCCCGTAATATAGGCGATCGGCTCATGCTGACTCCGACGTTGAACCGCGCTCTGAAAAGACGCTGTCACTTTTCCGGAAAGCTGCTGATCGGGGTCGGCCGCGAGCTTTAAGCGAGGCAGCCCTGAAGCGTGTTCTAAAAGGATACGCGCATCGAGAGCCGCGCTCGGGGAGGATTTCTCAAGCAACGAGGTTGCTTCGACAAGAAGCTCGCGGGCCGTCGGCATAGCGCTACCAGTTCAGAACTATTGTTCGTCAGGAACTTTCTTTTCGACTTCGCTGCCGCCTTGCAATAGCTCAGCTTGCTCATGCGCAGCCATAGGATCGATAAGCTGATCGAGATCGCCATCCACGATGGCTTGCAGAGAATACAACGACAGGCCGATGCGATGATCTGTCACGCGGGATTGCGGGTAATTGTAGGTGCGAATTTTCTCCGAACGGTCGCCGCTGCCCTGCTGACTTCTGCGATCCGCGCTGCGCTCGGCATCCAACTGCTGTTGTTTGAACTCATACAGGCGCGCTCTCAATACGCGCATGGCCTTCTCGCGATTCTTAATCTGCGACTTTTCGTCCTGCATGGCGACAACAACGCCAGTCGGCAAGTGCGTGATACGCACTGCGGAGTCAGTAGTATTTACGCTCTGTCCGCCTGGACCGCCGGAGCGGTACACGTCGATGCGTAAATCCTTTTGCTCGATCTGAATTTCGACTTCCTCTGCTTCTGGGAGCACAGCAACCGTGACCGTAGAAGTATGAATGCGTCCCTGCGTTTCAGTTTTTGGAACACGTTGAACACGATGCACGCCCTTCTCGTACTTGAGACGGCTATAGGCACCCGGCCCCGTAACCATGCAGATAACTTCTTTGAATCCGCCAGCGGAAGCGTCGCTCGTACTCATGAGTTCAACCTTCCACTTACGACCTTCAATATAGCGCGTATACATGCGCAAGAGATCGCCGACAAAAATTCCGGCTTCATCACCACCCGCGCCTGCGCGAATTTCCATGATGACATTCTTGTCGTCGTTTGGATCTTTCGGAATCAGCAACGTGCGCATGCGCTTCTCAAGGCCCTCGAGCTCGCCCTTGAGCATATGAATTTCTTCTTGTGCAGCTTCGACAAGGCCTGCGTCTTCTCCGGCATCGACAATCTCCTGACTGCCCTGCATCTCCTCTTTGGCCTTTCGATAGGCGCGAAAAGTGGCCACGACCTCAGTGAGGTCTTTGTGCTCTTTGGAAAGCTTCTGAAAGAGCGCCCGATCCTTGATAGTTTCCGGGGAAGAAAGCTTCTCAGCTAACTCTTCGTAACGCTCTTCGACTTGTGCAAGTTTGTCCCACATAGGTCCACAATAATATCGCAGCGCTCGGCAATAACAAGCCGGGAAGCAGCCAATATTTCAAATACTTGGGGGTGTTCTTCGGTTCCGGAGCTCTACGCAGGGGCGGAAAAGAATTTAATCAACGCGCGTAGCTGCTTTCTGCGAATGGGCTTGGCAAGGTAGCCATCCATTCCAGCGGCAAGATACTTCTCGCGATCCCCGTGCATGGCGTGCGCCGTTAGAGCAATTATCGGGGTATGTTGTCCGGTCTGCTGTTCACGAGCGCGAATAGCAGCGGTTGCCTGAACACCGTCCAGCTCAGGCATCTGGATATCCATAAGGATCAGATCGAACTTACCGGTACCATGCTGCTCGATGGCTTCAGGCCCCGTGCCAGCAATGGTCACCTGGTATCCATCTTTCTCAAGCAGAGCTTTGGTCAACTTCTGATTAACTGCATTATCTTCAGCAACTAACACATGCAGTTTCACAGCTGCCGGATCCACTTCTTCAGCCTCCTCAGTGCGAAGCGGCATAGCTTGAGTGTCTAACGGAACAGCAAAATGAAAGGTGCTGCCTCGTTGCATGGAACTCTGGCACACAAGTTCACCACCCATTAGTTTTACGAGTTGTGCAGCAATCGAAAGTCCCAAGCCGGTTCCCCCATGCACACGGGTCAAGCTGGAATCAACCTGATAGAACGGGTCGAATATTTTCGCCAAATGCTCTTGTGATATTCCGGGTCCAGTATCTGCGACAGCGCACTCGACTAAAAGCTTGCCGCCTCGAAGCGCCTCTTTCAATTTCACTTCAATCGAGATTCGTCCGAGCGGCGGAGTAAATTTAACGGCGTTACTTAAAAGGTTTAAGAGCACTTGCCGCATTCGCACCGCGTCGCCGCTGAGCATAGCGGGAAGCTGCGGATCGAGAGCGGTGCTGACCTGCAGCGACTTCTCCGCAATGCTGACGCTAAGGGTGGCAATAACTTGCTCCAGCAAGTCCGGCATACTGAAGGTAGCCATGGTAAGATCGAGCTTGCGCGCTTCGATCTTCGAAAAATCAAGAACATCGTTGATGATCGTCAGTAGCGTTTCACTCGATCGGAGTATTGTGAGCGCGTAATCGCGCTGCTGTTCATCGAGCTTCGTGTCGAGGAGCAGTTCACTCATGCCCAAGATACCATTCATGGGCGTGCGAATCTCGTGACTCATGTTGGCGAGGAATTCGCTCTTAGCACGTCCGGAAGCCTCGGCCCTATCGCGCGCCTCTTCGAGTTCGCGCGCCTGCTGCAATTGATCGGTAACATCCTCCGAGATACCCAGCAGATATTGCATCTCGCCATCCGGGCCGGCCAAGGGGATCTTCTTAGTATGCAGATGCCGAGTTTTTCCGTCAGCGGTCTTAATAGTTTCGTTTGCTATATCAACGAGCTTTCCGCCCGCCAGCACCTCACGATCCTTCTGTTTGAAGAAGTCCGCTTGTTCTTTGGGAAAAAAATCGTGATCGCCCTTGCCAAGCAAATCAGCCGCTTTCAACCCCAGAAGCTGTTCTGCTGCACGATTGAAAATCAAAAACTTCAGATCCTTTGCATCCTTCATGAAGATCATGCTGGGGATGTTCTGAATGATGGACTCAAGAAAAGCTTGCGAGCCTTGGCGACGGAAAATAGATTCCGATTTCACCGGCCGCGAGTGCGCGCCGCTGCGTCGTTTGGAACCTGGTGCTGTAGTCTTTTTACTCATCGATTCTGGGGGATTCTCCCCACTTAGTATCGACGTGCGACGCTGAAAGCTTTCGCCTGAGCTGCACGAAATAAAAACAGCATAACAAAGGAAAACTTCTAGGATTACATTAGCTTACACCAAGAACCCCGCACAGCGGCAGCAGTATTTCTACGTATTAGCAACTCCAGCGCATCTTGTTCGATACATTCATTTTACAGCAGCGGCTCAATTCGCTGCTCTACTTTGGAGGATATTGATATGGAAGTTTCTGCCGCAAATTCTGCTGTTACCTCGAACGCCGCCTCAACCCGGGACGACATTAAGTATTTGCGTTCGGTTCTTAAACCCGACAAAAACGGAATGGTGCATGAGGAGCAACTGTTCGCCGGCATTGTAGAAGAGCGCGTGAAGATTTCGTTGGGCAGCGATGTAGCGACGAAGTTTCATGAACGTTTTGAGCTTGCGATGTCGCGAATCGGAAAGAAGAGCAACGTAGTCGAAAATGCGGTGCGTCGTGCCTTAAAGTTTCTTGTAAAGCATGATCTCATTTCACAGAAACAGGCAGTGAAGATTCACTCGGAAGCATTCGCCGCCGCACAAATTGATTCTAACAAAGAGATGCTCTTTGACGGCAACGGCGGAGCGAACGATAAGACAATCGCAACGAAGGAAGTTAACCTCGCCGTGAACACTGCGATCGACCGCTTAAACGCGTTTGATGCGGGCAAAGTGAACTCGCCCGAACGCAAGATGAGAGAAGTGGCGTAGGCAGGACGCGATCGTAACGATTAGCGGTGGCAACAGATGCGACGAAGGATCCTTATCGGGGGATTGCTTCGGGCATGAGCCCTCGCAATGACAGGGACGCAACTTCACGGCAGCCCAGTCTTGTCATTGCGAGCGGAAAATCGGCGCAACTCTTAACCCCGCCACGACTACAGCGCGGCAATCCCCCGATCAGGATCCACTGATAATTCTTGCTCCACTGAATTACGTTACGATTCTCCGGGAAAAGAAGAATACGTCGCAGCCTGCGACAGCGGCATGTTCTCTGATGCAGAGAGCCAAATCAGATAGCTGACTCAGATTCCGATGGCGGTTAGCCGAACTTGGAGAAACTTTCTTGTTGCCAAGCAACTTTCCCAGAAACCAGGGGAAGAGCTGGATCTCTCACTTAGGATACTCTTGGCCGTGCTGCCAAGCTGGGTGGCACCATTTGCTGCTGCTCTCGACTCGATCGCCCAAAAGGATCCCTACTTGCTCCCCGCCATAATCTGGCGAAGTTGGTTCCGCAGTGATTCATCTCCTACCCTTTGGAGTAAATTGACGTTTAGTGGCGCCCCCATCTGGAAAACCGCCGTCGCGCCGCGCCTAACTAGACGGTCAAAGATATCCTTGTCCCCTCGGATCGCTGTGTAGAGGAGGGGGGTGTAGCCCTCGGACATACTGGGCGAATTGACGTCGAGATCCGGTCGCGCGAGAAGCCTATCAAGCGTTTCCATTTGCCTGTCGCGAATTGCGAAAAATAGGGCGGATTCTGGCATTCCGACGTTTACCCTGACCTCTGGCAATCCAAGTAAATATTCGGTTACTTTCGGCGCATTAAACTTGACCGACACTATGAGTGCCGTCCCCTCCGGTCCAGGGCTATTTAAATTCGCTCCATGTTCAATCAGAAGTTTCAGAATCTCCAGATTCCCATACTTTGCCGCCATCGTGAGAGGTCGACCAGACCCATGGCCGAAATCAGCGCTCATTCCATTCAGCAAAAGATATTCGACAATTTTGAAATATCCATTTCCGACAGCTACCGTTAATGGAGTTGGTTCCCCCGCATTGAAAAGTCGGTTATCCCCTGCTTTTACATGGCGCTTAACCGCCTCCAGATCATTTTCAGCGGCAGCTTGTATAAAGCTCTCCTTAGGCGAAGCCTCCGGAATTTTAGCGCCATCCACCCAGCTCCGGAGCTGATTCACAGCCTCAGGGCTTCCGAGTAACTCCTTAGTGTATCGATCCCAGCGCGAACCAAGCGCGAGTAGCATCTCGGCGGCAAATTGCTTGTCCTGGTAGCGACTAGCAAGCTTTAAAAAGAGCGGTACGGTCCGCGGAGATTCTGGTAAGAAGCGAAGGAAATCCTTGTACCCTTCTCGCATGCGGTTCCAATCGAAGTCGTAACCTTTTCCTCCATAGATAGCCCCCAACCAAACATAGAATATGTCACCGAACGCATCATGACTTCGCCGCGCCGCTATCTCAGCGACCTCAAGCACTTGAGCAGGCCTTCCACCCCATTTGACCTGTGCGAAGTTTGCCTGAGTCTCGTAAATTAAATAGTAGTTCGGTTCCGCCGCTGTAGCTTCGTCAAATAGCTGCGCTCGTACTTTGGGGGGAGCTCCCATGAGAGCCAATAATTCTATCGAGGTGTTATAGTACTCCCCATCTAAGTTTCCGAGAGCCTTGGCCGCCTTAAGGGAAGCAAACGCTCGAGTCAGCCTCTCAAAGAATAGGGCCTTATTCTCGTTGCCAATAGCAGAGGCAACATTCGCTCCGCGTTTCCTCCAAGCATCTGTAAGGTAGAGCTTGGCTTGAGCTACATGGGGCACAGAAGAAAGAGGGAACTGTTTTTCCCAGCGCTGTAGCATCGCAATCGTAGCTTCTACTTGCGCATCAAAGCCCTTTCCATCTGTTGCGGCATAATTTAATGCTAATCCGTAGACTCCAGGCAGCTTCGATCGTCCGGTAAGGAAAATTAGGTTATTCTTCCAAATCTCCGAGCGCACTTCTTCGAGCTCCTTAAAATCTTGTTCGGCGTACAGCGCGTTAATCGTATTGTTTAGATCCTCGGCAGTCATTGACGAGAGCGTCTGGGTGCGGTCTGCAGAAGCCGATCCCGGCGAGAAGGCGAGCCATAAGATGAGGAGAGATACGATTGCACGCTGCAATGAGAATGTTAGCATTTCACCTCTTCAGCGGTACTAATACCGTACGGGCAAAAACTGGTTTGAAGTTGGAGATTTCGCATCACTAGTACCCTTAGTTCATGGCGGCACTCAGAGCCTCACGCTCTTTCTATTCAACTCCTGAACGTACCTCCGTCTTACTATTTGCGCACCAAGCAACGTTCTGGCGTCGGCTGACCTATTCAAGTCTATCTGACAATCGCAGATCTAGTATTTTCGCGATTCGATATCTACGAATTATTGAAACTTAGATTTTTATTTTTTGGACAAAAAGAGCAACACGGCAGAATCGCTCTTAAAATATAGGTCATCTCGCGAGGGAAAAATCTCTGCGGACCCCGATTGAGGAGATTTGTGGCTGTATCAAAATGTTACAGAAACGCGAAGGGGAGAAGTTGAAGAAGCTTCACACTCAGCGAAGGGCCCCAAGGATCCCCTGCACCTGAGCATGCAGCTCGCTATTCGACGCTACGATTCGGCGTTCGGGGAATACATAAGGTTCATTTCGGACGCTGCGCACGATGCAGCCCGCCTCCTGTGCTATCAATGTTCCAGCCACCTGATCTTCGAGGCTGCTATCGATACTGACGAGCGCATCAATCCCGCCGCAGGCGAGCAAGCACCAGTCCAGAGCTGGCGACCACATCACTAAACAACGGCGTACTTTCTTCTGCACAGCATCTAGCACTTGCGGCGCAGAGTTATCAGAAGC
>JAFLCA010000138.1 GCA_017302875.1 Deltaproteobacteria bacterium | reverse complement strand
CTGTCATTGCGAGGGCTCATGCCCGAAGCAATCCCCCGATAAGGATCCTTAGCTGTTACTTTTGCCACAACTGTTTGTTGCGATCTTTTTTGGTTTTATCTCGTTACGTCTTCGCTATACGCGCGCAGTAGTTCGGCTACTCCCCACGCTTGCGAAATGCTGCCACGAGCGGTGAATGGTTCATTGCCGTCGAATATTTCTGACACCGTGCCGATGCCGGCCTCACCGAAGTGTGGCTTGAAACGCTCGACAATCTGACGCAGTTTGTTCTGCCCCGCCTGGCCTTCGAAACGCGCAATCGCAGTCATGTATGGCCCTAATAACCAGCTCCAGGCTGTTCCCTGGTGGTAAGCCGCATCGCGCGTTTGCTGCGTCCCGGCGTACTGGCCTTGATAGTTGGGGTGTTGCGGATCGAGGGTTCGAAGTCCGAATGGCGTATAGAGCTTCGCTTCCACCATGCGCAGAATTTTTAGAGCACGTTCTTCGGACATTAAGGGGAACGGCAGGCTCAGAGCAAAGATTTGATTTGGCCGAATGCGCGCATCGCGGTTCGAGCCATCAATGCAATCAAAAAGGCACTCCTGCTCACCGTTCCAGAAAATCTCATTGAAACGTTCGTGCACCACGCGGGCGCGGGCGGCGAGATCTTCTGCTTCCTCCGCTTGGTTACATAAACCGCAAAAGTGTTCCGTGATTTTGAGCGCGTTATACCACAGCGCATTTACCTCGACTGCTTTTCCTTGGCGCGGAGTGACGACCCAATCGCCGACCTTTGCATCCATCCAGGTTAATTGCACAGCCGGATTGCCTGCGTGCAAAAGACCATCCGGAGCCACAAAAATGTCAAAGCGCGTTCCCCGTACGTGCCAGTTCAGAATGTCATGGAGAACCGGCAGGAGCTGCTCAATAAACGAAAGATCGTCCGTGTAGCGAAGATACTTGTAGAGCGCTACGAAGTACCACAATGTTCCGTCAACGCTATTGTACCCAGCCGGAGAATTGTCATCCGCGAAGTTATTGGGGAGCATGCCGCGACTGATCTTCTCGGTAAATGCCAGCAATATTCGCTTGGCGTCGTCAAAGCGCTTGGTCGTCAGACAGAGTCCGGGCAGCGAGATCATGGCGTCGCGCCCCCAATCGGTGAACCAATGATATCCGGCGATTAACGTCTTAAGTTGTAATCCACGTTCTACAATGAACTGATCGGCTGCCAAGTGAAGTGTCGCTGCAAAGTCATCTTTGCGAGGAGCTTTGGAAAGTAGAACCGAGCGGCGTTCCTGTTCCAATTGAAAAAGCTTAAAGGCATCGCGCTGCGGAGGAGGTGCGGTGGAGACAATAACTCCGAGTTTTGAACCTTTTCGCAGAGCCACTTCAAAGTGTCCGTGACTGAAAAGGTCCTCTTCGTAGTCGTACCCGCGTTGCCGCTCCGCCAAATACTGGAAGCGATAGAACCAATCGGCGTCAGGGTGAAATGTTGCTTCCGGTACTCGAATGAAGAATTCAGGCTGCCCATCATAGGAAGCGATATCCAGCACGTCCTCCGAAAAAGATGCAGGCCAAGGTGTGCTATCAGCGTGTCGAAGGTGGTGATAGGGGCGAGCGGCAGACAGAGGCCGCAGGTGCAGGGAGAACTCGCTATCGGCTTTTAGCACTTCGTAAAGCACGAGGGTGGTGTTTTCCCCGTGCATGGCAATGATGGTCTTCGAGATCAGAATATCTTCAACGCGATAGTCGAAGGTCGGAAAGAGATTGTGCGAAAAGCTTTCAAGATACGTGTAGCCTGCGGGGCTTAGCGTGCTGCGATATTGATTTGTGGCAAGGTGGAAGCGTTTCTTGCCGCGCACAATAGTGTCATCTAACTTCGAGATTAAAACACTGCGGCCTGCCGGCGGCTTCACTGCTGCGACGAGCAGCCCATGATAGCGGCGAGTATGTGCCCCCGAAAGAGTCGAGCTGGCCCAGCCTCCGAGTCCATTGGTCTCGATCCACTCGCGGCTTTGGAGTTCTTCGAAGTTTTGCAGATCTGATTTCGCGAACGTTACGCTCATGAGGAGGTTCTGATGCGGATACTTCCCAACAGCTGCGAGGCAATAGACGCTGCACCAACCACCGCTGCATGATCGTCGGCAATGATGTTAATCGGAGTCGAGCCGACCACATCGACAAAGCGTCCTTTGTCGGTGAAATTTTGAAAGAACAGCGGATCGTTCAGTTTCTTAGCGATTTTGGGAGGAATTCCCCCGCCGAGGTACAACCCGCCGGTCGCAAGAGTCATAAGCACTACGTTTCCGGCGTGGCTACCCAAAACGGAAATGAAAATATCGAGAGCTTGTACGCAAATATCGGCGCTGCGCTCCATGCCGCAGTTCGCAATTACGGCACCGGGATCTTCTTTTTCAAAACGAGCGCGCAGGGCCTCTGTTTCTTCGCCGCGTCCGGTATCGCGCAGGAAATCATAGATGTTCTTTAGCCCGGGCCCGCAAACCACACGTTCCACGCTTACGCGTTTGTATTTCTCTTGCAGGTATTTGAGGAGCGCAAATTGGGTGTCGTTAGTTGGAGCAAAATCCATGTGACCGGCTTCGGATGCAATAACATGGTATTTGCCGTCTTCGTGGTAGAGATATGCATGACCAAGCCCTGTGCCGGGGGCGACCACCGCAAAAACTCTGGGCTTGCCTTGCGGCTTGCCCGCCGAGAGTGAAATGAGATTTGAGGGATCGAGATGCGGCACTGCGGCAGCGGTAGCCACCAAATCATTCACGAGCCGTAAGTTCTTGACCTTAAGATGCGCCATAAGGTCTTGCTCATCAAGCTCCCACGGTAAATTGGGAAGCTTTACGTGTCCCTCAATAACGGGACCAGGCACACCAAAGCAGGCGGCTTCAACCTTAAAGCTGCGCGTACTGAGGAAGCTGTCGATAATGTCCTGCAGGCCGGAAAATGCCTTGCTCTCGTAACGCTCGATGTCTTGACGCTTGAGTTTGCCGTTCTCGAGGATATAAAAGGCCAGCCGAGTCTTGGTGCCGCCCACATCGCCAGCCAATATCATCGTTCACTCCCCAGAGTTAAAACAAACTCACGCGAAACTAACACAATAGTCTAAATCGGCTCAATCGACTGTAACTTTACCTGGCAATTGTGTGACCTCGGATAAGGAGGGGGCTCTCCTATACCGCTGTTTGCTGAAGTTCGACCGTGGCTTGGCAGTCAGCGAGCAAACGGGCGGGCCTATAATGGACTTTTGCAGCGCGGGCTCCATATAATCTGCAATTCTTCCAGTAGTTTGCTCATCTTATCTGTGCATTCGTGTACCTTTTGGCGCCCAGTCTTCTATGAAAGTTTTAATGCTCGGATGGGAATACCCTCCACACATCAGCGGTGGACTGGGCACCGCTTGTGAAGGGCTCACCGTCGGCCTGGCGCGGCAGGATGTCGAAATTCTTTTTGTCGTGCCGAGTTTATTTGGCGGCGAACGAGCTTCGCATATGCAACTGGTGGATGCGCGAGGCAACGGAGCACGCGCGAGCGGAGCATCAAGCAAAGCCGCGCAGCGTAACAGCACAACTCAGAAAAAGCGAACTCGTGGCGCAGCGCGACTAAAGACAGTTCGTATTCCCGCTTTCTTAAGCCCTTACTTGAACGAAAAAACTTACCAACAAGCAGTGGGTACCGCGGGCTTTGGCGCGAAAGGCGTGACCTCGATATTTGATTTGGCAACTGAGTCCGCGAAGATCAGCAACTTCCTTGAAGAGCATGACTCAAACGAATCGTTTGTTCGTTACGGAACAGACATTTTTGGCGAAGTGGCGCGCTATACGGCGCAGGTAGTTTCACAGCTTGCTGACGAACAGTTCGACGTGATTCATGCGCACGATTGGATGACCTATCCGGCAGCCGTTGCTCTTTCGCAGCTCAGTGGAAAGCCTCTGATCGTGCACGTTCACAGTCTCGAGTATGATCGAAGCGGCGAATCCATTAATCATCAGATCAACGATATCGAACACTTTGGTTTGCATGCCGCACAAGCCGTGATTGGAGTGAGCTACTATACTCGATCGATCATTCATGAACGACATGGCGTGCCGCTTGATAAGATTCACGTGGTGCATAACGGCGTCTATCCCAAAAAGCTCGTGCAGCGCTATCGCGCACGCCGCAAGGCACCCTCGAAGATGGTGCTCTTTCTTGGGCGCATAACCTTTCAGAAGGGGCCGGACTATTTCGTAGAAGCGGCTGCCAAGGTGATTCCGCATGTGCCTGACGTATCCTTCGTTATGGCTGGTTCCGGAGATATGCTGCCGCGCATGATTGAGCGAGTGCATGAATTGGGCATCAGTTCGCATTTTGAATTTCCTGGCTTCCTTAAAGGACCCGAAGTCGAGGAGATGTTTTCCTTGGCGGATGTATATGTAATGCCTTCGGTGTCCGAGCCGTTTGGAATCGCTGCCTTGGAGGCTATTAGCTTTGATACGCCCGTTATCATCTCGCGGCAAAGTGGGGTGGCCGAGGTGCTGGGCCACGCGCTTAAAGTCGATTTCTGGGATCTCAACCGCCTCGCAGATTTAATGATCAACTCGTTGCTGCATGACGAACTGCGCCAAGACATTGCTTCTATGGCGCGCGAGGAACTGAAGCGCCTGCGCTGGGATGTCGCTGCGTTAAGAACAAAAGAGCTCTACCAAAAGATGGTGTAACAGGATTTTTATGCCTTCAGTGTGTTTCTATTTTCAAGTGCATCAGCCTTATCGGTTGCGGCGCTATTCGTTCTTCGATATCGGAGCTAATCACTCGTATTTCGACTCAGACAAGAATGGCATGATTCTGCAGAAAGTGGCGCAGAAGTGTTATCTGCCGACCAACCGCCTGATGCTCAAATTGATTAAGCAATATGCGGGGGCCTTTAAGATTGCGTATTCGGTGACCGGAGTTGCCATCGAGCAGATGAAGGAACATTCTCCCGAGACGCTGGATAGCTTTGTTGAACTTGCAGAAACAGGGTGTGTGGAGTTTCTCGGAGAAACCTACTATCACTCGCTGTCGTCGCTTTACGATGAGACTGAATTCCGTGAACAGGTTGCTGAGCATGGAAGACTCATGAAAGAGCACTTCGGTCAGAGCCCGCAAGTCTTCAGAAATACCGAGCTCATTTATAGCGATGAGATTGGCAGGCTTGTTTCAGGCCTTGGATACAAAGCGATTATTGCAGAAGGGGCTGACGATATCCTGCAATGGCGAAGCCCGAATTTTGTTTACAATGTGCCCGGACAAAAAACAAAACTTCTGCTCAAGAACTATCGGCTCTCTGATGATATTGCCTTCAGATTTTCGAACCGCGGCTGGGAATGTTTTCCTCTGACTGCTGATAAGTTCGCCGGCTGGGTTCATAACGTCAGCGGAGGAGGTGACACGGTCAACCTCTTTATGGATTACGAGACCTTCGGCGAGCACCAGTGGGCCAGCACGGGAATCTTCGAGTTCATGGAGCGTTTGCCGGAGTTCATCCTACGTCATCCCGATTGGGGGTTTGCGACCCCCAGCGAAGTTGCTGAGCGCTATCCGTCGCGTGCCGAGCTTTCGTATCACCGCATCACGTCATGGGCGGATGTCGACCGCGATTTGACCGCCTGGCGCGGCAATCGGATGCAGAATAGCACTCTTCAACAGATTTATGATTTAGGCGCTGGATTGCGCTATCACGGGAATACGGAAGCGCTCGCGATATGGCGTAAGCTTCTTACGTCTGATCATTTCTACTATATGTGCACGAAGTGGTTTGCCGACGGGGACGTGCATGCCTACTTTAGTCCGTATGAGAGCCCCTACGAAGCCTTTATTAATTACGTGAATGTGCTGAAGGACTTTCGCGAGAATCTGCTGCCGAAGGTGTCGGCGAGCGTCAATCGCGCTTAGTAGTACATCGACGGCCAGGTCAGACTCTGATCGCGCGCCGCTACCATCTTCTCCCAGCAGCGCGTTACAAGAGCAGTCCAGCCCGTTTGGTGACTGGCGCCGACTCCGCGCCCATTGTCGCCGTGGAAGTATTCGTAAAAAAAGTGAAGGTCTTTCCAGTACGGGTCATTGGCAAACTTACTGAGTTCCCCTTGGTAGGGGCGTACGCCTTGTTCATTTGGCGCAAAGATAGCGGTGAGACGGCGTGCCAATTCTTGCGAAACCTGCTTGAGGTTCATCATATTGCCGGATCCCATCGGACAATCGATAAGGAAGTCGTCACCGTAGAAATGGTGATACCGTTCGAGCGCTTCGATGAGAAGATAGTTAATCGGGAACCATACCGGGCCGCGCCAGTTGGAGTTTCCCCCGAACATAAAGGTGTTGGATTCGCCGGGCACGTAATCGACGCGGTACTCTTCACTGCCCACTTTAAATACGTACGGATGGCTTAAGTGCACACGCGAAAGCGAGCGAATGCCATACTCGGATAAGAATTCGCTTTCATCGAGGACGTAGCGCAGCACTTTTTCCAGGCGCTGACGAGAGGGGACCGCCAAGAGATTGTGTCCTTTGGTGCGCGGGCCTGAGTGCTCCATGTAGGAAATGTGCCGCGAGAGATCTTTACGCTCTTTAATGAACCAGTCCATGCGGCGCTTGAAGCTGGGCAGCTTATCTATCTTCTCTTGATCAAGGACTTCGACTGCCAGAATCGGAATGATTCCAACAATAGAGCGCGTGCGCAGCGGAGTTCCTTTGCCATCGATATGTAATTGATCGTAGTAAAACCCATCGAGAGGATCCCACAGGCCGCTTCCGCCGAGCGTGTTAATGGCATCGGTGATCGAAATAAAATGCTCGAAGAACTTCGATGCAACGTCCGCATATGCAGAGTCTTCGCTCGCCAGCTCCAACGCCATTGAAAGCATTGTGAGGCAGTAAAATGCCATCCAGGCTGTAGCATCTGCTTGTTCGAGATGTCCTCCGACAGGAAGAGGCTGGGAGCGATCGAAGACGCCGATGTTATCTAGTCCGAGGAAGCCGCCCGAAAATAAGTTCGCGCCGTCAATATCCTTGCGATTGACCCACCATGTGAAATTGAGCAGCAGCTTATGAAATACACGTGCTAAGAACTTGCGGTCGCGCTTTCCGGGCGGAGCGGTAATTTTGTAGACGCGCCAGCAGGCCCAGGCATGCACGGGAGGGTTTACGTCGCCAAAAGCGAACTCGTAAGCCGGAATCTGTCCATTTGGATGCATGTACCATTCGCGCAGCATCAGAATGAGCTGCTGCTTTGCAAACTCAGGATCGATACGTGCGAAGGGGATCATATGGAAGGCTAAGTCCCAGGCCGCATACCAAGGGTACTCCCATTTATCGGGTACCGAAATTACGTCGCGGTTGTAGAGATGTTTCCATTCGGCGTTGCGGACATTCGCGCGCTTTGGGTCGGGCGGCGGCTGCGAGGGATCGCCCTCCAGCCATTCGCGCACGGAATAGTAGTAGAACTGCTTCGTCCACAGCAGTCCCGCATAGGCCTGTCGAATAACGTTGCCCTCATCATCGGAGATCTTCGGCGGCATGCGGGCCGCGTAGAACTCATCAGTTTCGCGCTTGCGTGTATTGAAAATCTGCTCGAAAGACTGCCCAAAAAGTTCCTTGGGCGCTTCCTGTTCTGAGAATAAGCGTAGACGCAGGGTGAAGGATCCGCCGGGGGGAATGTCTCGTCGGTTATGGAATGCTGCCTTTGTGCCAACGTTCTTCGGGTCAACGGCGTTTTTCTTGTCGCCAATGACGAAGTCATGAAACGAATCTTTAACATAAGGCGTGGCCACCGGACTGCCGAACAATCGGGCGATGTTCGTTTCATTCTCCGTAAAAATCGCCAGAGGCTCATCCTTTCCTTGTTCGTGCTCTGCGACCAGGTACATGCGTTCGAGGGTTTCGTGCTCCGCAAGGAAGGTAAAATCTTTCGGGAGACTGATTTTCGGTTTTCCGGTGTAGCCTTCACCTTTTCGGCCCCATGACCAAGTATTTCGAAACCATAGTGTCGGGAGAATGTGTAGCGAAGCAGTTTCGGGGCCTCGATTGAAAGCGGTTATCTGGATGAGAATATCGTTGGGCGAATTTTTTGCGTATTCGGCAAATACATCGAAGTAGCGATTGTCATTCAGAACGCCACTATCGACGAGTTCGTACTCTCCTTCATTACGACTGCGTTTTTTGTTTTCCTCAACGAGCTTGGCGTAGGGGAACTCGGCTTGCGGGTACTTATAGAGCGCCTTCATGTACGAATGCGAAGGCAGGGAATCTAAATAGAAATAGAGCTCTTTGACATCTTCGCCGTGGTTGCCCTCCGGGCCCGTGAGTCCGAAGAGCCGCTCTTTCAGAATGGCGTCTTTACCGTTCCATAGCGCCAACGCGAAGCACAGGCGACATTCGCGGTCGGTAATTCCGAGCAGACCGTCTTCTCCCCAGCGGTAGGCGCGACTTCGAGCGTGATCGTGGGGGAGGTAGTTCCAGCAGGAACCGTCTGCCGAATAGTCTTCACGGACGGTGCCCCATTGGCGTTCGGAAAGGTAAGGACCCCAGCGCTTCCAATTCTTTTTTCGGGATTCGTCTTCTTGAAGTCGAAGGCTTTCGGCGTCAGTCGTCATGATTTGGCACAAGGCTTCACGTTGCCGGGCGAGAATACGTAGAGCTTATTCTAGCCCTAGCAAAATGGCCGACACAATATACAGAACCGAGCTATGAGACTTACTTGGAGAGGATAGCTTCCATCTTTTGCTGTAAGAGATCGGCGGTAAACGGTTTAACGATTACTCCGCTCTCATCGGCCACGACCTGCGCCGCTGCTTGTTTATGCGCTTCTGCGGCCACTATCAAAAACGGTACATTCTTCAGTTTCTCGTGCTGGCGGGCTGCGTTCAGGAATTCGTTTCCCTTTACGACTTCCAGATTCCAATCGGAAATGACGAACTTAAAGTCTCCGCTCTCCAGGACCTGCATGGCGCTCTGTGCATTCTCCGCCTCTACGATGTTCTCGAAGCCGAGCTTGCGCAGGCAGTTCTTCACGATACGCCGCATAGCGCTCAAATCATCTACAACCAGAATGGGCATATTGCGGTCGAGCGATTGTAACGGGGACATAGGTTCTCCTCAGTTGGTTATCTGATACTGCGCTTCATGGATTATTCGTGCGGATGCTTTTGTTGTTCTTGAGGAAATGCCACATCGGGCGCTTTCTGCTTTGCGATCTTGTTCCAAGCGTCTTCCTTAGCGGTGGGTGTGCCGCTCAGTTCCTTGTGACTCCAGTACTCAGGGGTTGGAGATTTTCCTGAATGACTAGGATGTTTTGGCGTTTTTACGAGTACGTCGCCTGGTTTGGCTATATAGGTAAGCCAGTACTTTGCCTTATCGAGGTCTTCCGCGTGGAAGACTTCTTCCAGCTTACCTTCCGCATTGATGCGGTAGACAATAAACGGCGAACTCCAGTCCATGTACTCCTGAACCAAAACCTTCTGGAGTGATTATCGACCTCTACGCTGAAAACATTGAGGGTCGTATGGGTGGAAGCACGCGACTGGGAGGAGCTTGGAAAGTGGAGGTAAGGGTCTAGAGCGATTGGGATTTTTAAGATGAGCTGTGGCGTGCCGACAGGCGAATGGCCTGTCGGCACAGCTAAGGGTCTATAAGGTCTTACGGGAAGAGCCCAGTGGTTTGACGCTCTGAAGTCGGGTCGTTTACAACGACGCAGCGGCTCTTATCGCGGGCCTTCGACTGATCCACGAATATTTTCGGGCTGCCAGCGAGCTTAGCTAATCGCTTCAAGCGAGCGGCGCTGTGGTAGGATCCTCCAGGTACGCCCTGATAGAAGCGTCGTCCGTAGGGAAGATGCCCCGGATCGTAACAGCCAAACTTCGAGATCTTCTCACCATTAATGTTGTACACGGGCAATGAGCGACAGGGAGGCCAGGTACTCTTCGTCCGATAGCTCACGAGAAAGCTAGGGCCGCGACCTCCGTGGTGGTTCTGCGACTTATAAAGCACGCCGCGCACCGTGGTTTCGTTTACCGTGCAGGGACCATCTAGCGCCAGCGCTGACTGCGCTGAGAGAAGACCGACGCAAGCAAGTGCGATTAATTTTTTTGTATGAAACATAACTTTTCTCTCTGACAAAAGTACTTCAATTAGTTTGCTGGATTCTTGGCTCTACGACAAGCGTCCAAGATGCGTTCGAGAATTTTACTCAAGTGAAAGATTTTCTGAATCGTTTTTGAACAACTGTGAAGTTGTGTGCCGTCTGTTGAATACGCGTAATTAGTTGATTTTAAGCCAAATTATAAGGCGAAGGGGATGCCCCTAGGAAAGGCGATTCTCATGCTACCTGAGAGGGGACATGAGGGGGCAGTCGTAACGGGGTTCAGTGGAGTAAGGGGTGTCAGTGGATCCTTATCGGGGGATTGCCGCGCTGTGGCTGTGGCGGCTTTCAAAGATGTGCAGATTTTCCGCTCGCAATGACAGGGGCGAAATTTCAAGGCAATCCGGCATTGTCATTGCGAGGGCTCATGCCCGAAGCAATCCCCCGATAAGGATCC
>JAFLCA010000137.1 GCA_017302875.1 Deltaproteobacteria bacterium | reverse complement strand
AGTAAGGAGATGGATGCGACATCCCTACGCAGTTCCTTGTTGTTCAATGGAAAGCCGCTATCCGAAAAGGAAGAGTTGATGAAGGTGACAGGCAAAACTTTGGAGCTCAAGCTTCATGCACAGCCCGGAATAAATTTGATTGAGATTTCGAAAGATGCAAGAGCTGCCGATGGAACAACCCTCCCTGCAAATTTCAAAGCGCGCTTCCGTACTGCGGCTCCTGGAGATATTGCCACTGACCGCAGCGCCAACTTCGATCCCAAACTCATTAACGATGGAGCGCTACAAACGATAGATCCGCATGTGACGCTTCGACACAAAGCGGCGGGAGCAAAGTTCCTACGCGTTCTGAATGTTGGAGCGCCCTACTGGGGAGCTTGGCAGCCCTATACTGAGACCTCAGAGTGGCAGCTCCCCCTCGAGGGCGGGTTGAAAGAAATCAGCGTTCAATATTGGATCGACGGAAGCTCAGCTTACTTTGTGAACTCATCAATCGATCTCAACCTTGATGATGGGATTGGCCCTCGTGACTTTCAGAATTAAATGTAGCGCAGCGTGACGAACAAGATCCCCCGCTCAACGTCCGCCCTTCTTAGCGCCCCAGGCCTGTTTCTCTTTCTCATATGTACTGCTCATCTGATTGTGACATTCATATGGCTCACCTTGGATTCGTTCCCGCTTGTTTGGGACGCCGGGGATTACTACACCAGAAGCTTGATGTTTTTCGATATCCAGAAAAATGCAGGCTGGATCAGCGCTCTTCACGGTCTTCTCTCCACGGAGAATTACCACCCCCCAGGACTGTGGATAGCCACGGCACCGTTATACTCAATCTTCTGGGCATCAGAGAATGTAGCTGTATTCGGAGTTTCGGGCTTATTCTTTTGTGTACTGATCTGCTCAACATACTTCTGTGCAAAGAAAATGTCAGGAGTTCGCGTCGGATGCGTCGCAGCGGCTTTGATCTCGCTTTTTCCGACTGCATTCGGCATGTCGCGAACATTTCTGCTCGATCTTCCAGCCTGCGCATGCGTTACCGCTACGATTGCGGTTCTTCTACGTACGCGTGGATTTGAGAGCCGCTGGGGGTGCTTCGCAGCGGGCTGCGTTTTCGGAATCGGTCTGTGGCTAAAAGAATCTTCCGTTTTCTTCATCGCTGGCCCTGCTCTTGTAATTTTTGTATCGGCGTTGCTTCATTCCTCACGCAGGGGACAGATCTTCCTCGGAGCAGGTCTCTTTGTTGGAACAGCCTGCCTCATTGCCGCCCCAGCATACCTTCCTAATTTTTCCGAAAGAGTACAGGGGTTCACCCTAAACGCGCTGCAGGGTGGAGTAGAAAATGACCCCACCGGTCTCACACGCGAATCGCTATTGTTCTATTACGTTGCGCTTGAACGGATGCTAGGGCCAGTATTTTTCTACGCTTTCTGTGTTGCAGCAGTAGCCTCAATCCTCACGCGCAATGTACTCCCGCTGGTTTGGATTGCACTCCCCTATCTGATCTTTAGCGGCATCGATAACAAATGTGCGCGCTACATGTTCGGCGCTCTCCCCGCGGTAGCGCTCATAATCGCCCAAAGTATCGATATTTTAAGGTCAAAATCTAAACTACTTGCAAACGCGACAACCGCAATATTGCTGTCGTTCGGAGTTCTCCAGTTTGCGTTTTCGTCCTTTAGGGAGGGGCCAATTGATGGAGGCCATCTTTTCTTTTCCCCCGGACAGCTCTCCGTGGAGGCCCCCTATACAACCCGACATCTATCCAATTTATTTTACGTACAAGAAATTGCGGATGGCGCACGCCGCCCTATACCGGAACTTTGGAATATGCAGGCCTTGGTTGATGCACTGGAGCTAGAGCAGGCCCGAAACCTGACCTATGGACTGAATGTCTTCAATCTTAGTGACTATCCGCTTCTCTCGGCGCCGCTCATCTCGGCCGCATACCAGAGGGGTATGCGATTGAATCTCACATCTGCCGCGTGGACTTCCCCGGAACAGATACGAACAGCGCATGTAATTATTAGAAAGATCGGCGGCTATGAAATCGATAGTTGGCGCATGGATAAAGCAGTCCGAGCGCACGCAGAGTTTGAAAAGCTAGCGCCTCAATTTAAAGTTAGCAGCACCTTCTCGTTCCCTGACGGCTCAAACATCGAGTTCCTCACAAGGCGGGCCCTCCCTGCGCCTGGCCTCAACAGTGATCAGGAAGTGGCTGGGGATTCCAATACATAGAATCGGCTCTCATACGGTTTAAGATTAAAGGGCACGAGACCCTTCTTTAGCTCGACAGAAGTTCCTCCACCCACAAGCGGTTTAAGGACTCCACTCTGTGGAATACCCAGCTCGTGCAGCCTATAGAACTGGCCCGTCGCTGGTTCAGGTGAAAAATTAAACATGGCAACTACGAAATGACCCTGCGGGTCTTTAATGATCGACACCCAGTATTTCTCAAGTGCGCGATCCACAATGTCGAAGCGCGAACTCTCCGGGAAACGATACTTTTTACGTATCTCAATCAAAGATTTGAGGTGTTGGTAGAGGGCATGCTTTTCATTGTCAGAGAAAATCATCGAACTACGCGAGCGATCCCAATCTTGATCTGCCAAAGTCGGATCGTCCTGCAGCCCAATCTCAGTCCCGTAGAGAATCGTCGGTACGCCCCGAAACATAAACATAAATGAAAGCGCTAGTTTCTCCCGTTCGAGCCCTTCTATTCGCGATGCGTATCGAGAAACATCATGATTATCGATAAAGGTAAACGGTAATAAATCGCGCCGCGAATAAAGTTGATCGAGCGACAGTAGTGTACGCAAATACGCTGGATGTGCCCCATGCATGACGACATCATTGAATGTCTGAAAGTATGGGAAGTCAAAGAAGGCATTAAATGCTGGAAGGTACTTATTAAGCCGATCCTGCGACTCAGTAAATATTTCTCCCAGCATTAAAAAATTGGCAGGAGCAAACTTAGATATGTCAGCAGAAAGCCGCTTCCAGAACGCCGGGGCCCCGAGCGTGACCGCGTCGAATCGGAATCCATCGACGCCCACTTCAATCCAGAATTTCGCTACCCCCAACAGATACTGATACGCCTCTTCATTTTCGTGGTTGAAGTCTCGAGTTACGTAAAACGTGACGAAAGGCCAGATTGTGTCGTCAATTCCGTCATTAATAGCACCAGGTTGCGCAACCGGACGGAACCAATCCGGATGCTGCTTTACTAACGGAGCATCGCCACTCATATGATTGAGAACTAGATCGAAAATAACTCTCAACCCCTGCTCATGCGCGCGACGCAGCAGCTCTCGGTAGTCATCGAGTGTTCCGTAATGCGGATCAACTCGGAAAGGATCGCTTACTGAGTAACCGTGATAGGCACCGCCTTTGACAATTGGATTTAGCAGGATAGATGTCGCGCCAAGCCCCTTTATGTACGGCAGCTTTTGTATGAGACCCTTCAAATCTCCATTTCGATATCGCAGAGGATCCTTGGTTTCCGGATCATTATTAGCTAGATCTCCGTCATAGAAGCGATCGAGCATCACCTGATAGACGACGTCGTTCCTCCATGATTGGTTGGACGGAAGTGGGCTTAGAGGTTCCGCAGAGAGGAGGCCCGGAAGAAGCGCAAGAAAACAGAACAGGGCCGCTACATTTGTGTGTCTGTTAGTGCGCATTGAATCTTCTATTGTTAGCTCAGGTATGTTCCTATTGTATGGTCTCCCTGCGAAGGAACAAGGGCAAAAACCGAATGCCGGCGAATAAATTCGAAGTACGCACATTCTCAGTATTTGCGCTTTTTTCTGCCGCATCCTTAGTCTTGTTCTCCATCCGCCCGCTCGATGATTGGCTTCTTAACTTTCCGATTGAAGCATACCTGCCTTTTTACTCCTTACTGGCCTTCCTTTTGCTCGGCCGCAGGATAGGTCGAACTTGGCGCTCTCTTATTTTTTGGACCCTCTACCTCTTTGTCATTCCGCTCTCGCGACCACCGATACTGGAGAATACTTTCACCTTCCTCTGGCACTTCGTCCCAATCTTCGTAGTTTTGTTCGCCGCATATTACGTGCCGGACTCCAGAAACGCCGACACCGGTGCTCCTCTTCCACGAGGCATCTTTTGGGGCCTTATGCTTTTTGCATGCGCCCTGAAAGTATATACGGTCAGAAATTATGGCCTGGCATTCGGACCAATTGATATCGGCACTGCCACGATCGAAGGAGCGCAATCAATACTGCACGGCATCAACCCCTACACAATTCCAGAAAAGAGCGGAATGCAGGCCTTTATTCATCGGCAACACTGTGTGTACCCCCCGATGATGTTGCTGGCCTACGTGCCTTGGATGGCCTTGTTTTCCGCACCACCCGCAGTGGGCCTGTACGTCGGGAACTTCGTCCTAGACTCCCTCTCTCTTTATTTCCTGTATCTACTTTTCTCCCGCTTCGCAGAGCGCCCTATGGCGCAGAGTCTCACGCTGCTTGCCGCACTTAGTCCAGTCCAGCTCGTGAACCTATATGTTCGAGGAACCAATGACATTGTTCCCTTTGTTTGCATTTGCATCTTTTTGATAGCAGTTATTGAGGAACGGACATCGCGAGCAAACATTGCGATAAGTTTTGCAGTTGCTACTAAGTGGTTTTCCGCTCCTCTCGCGGCACTGTGGGGTCTCCTTCTACTTCAAGCGAAGCGGTGGAGGAGCGCAGTTGCTCTTTTGCTTGCGGGCTTTGCAATGGTTCTTGTTCCAGCGCTTCCGTTCTTCTGGCTTTCTCCCAGAGAGTTTCTCGATGATTTAACCTGGGAAGGCCGCCGCCCCGTTGACGACTGGGAAATCCCTCTGTCCCTGCAAAGAACTCTTTTCGGCGACTACCACCCCTGGCTGCACTCTCTAATTGTGGCTTTGTTTCTTTACGCCGCATTCCGAAGCCTTCGGACACAACGCGGACTTCCCTCATGGAATTGGCTCTTTGTTCGCTGGTCGATTTCGCTCTTGGTAATTTTTGCTATTAGCAGCAACGTGTTCCACCACAACTACTTAGGGTGGTTCTATTCACTCCTCCCGCTCCTGTTCCTTCCAGCAAAAGAATCAAGTGCCAAGGGCTGAGTATCTAGCCGCGCCGCGCTGAATAAACATATAATCAACGCACTGTATGCACGAAAAGGCGCTTAAACATCTCAGCAAAGCAGACTTCCTGGCCTGGGGAACTGCGCTTGTATTTCTGTTTTGGCATTTGTCGCCGGTGTTGGCTGGTAAACCCTTGGCAGGATGGGATTTGACCTCCCACTATTACCTAGTCACGAAGATGGCTGACTTTCTTACGCAAGGCCACACCTCGGGCTACGACTTAAACTGGTTTGGCGGCTACTCCGCCTTCACTCTCTACCCGCCCCTGTTCTACATCTTCGCATGCATTCCACACCTCGTATCATTCGGACTGATTCCGCTTCAACTCAGCTTCAATCTACTTCTATTCTGCATCCCCTTGGCCCTCCTCGCTGCTTTGTATTTTAGCAGCCGACAGATATTTGGCTCGCGCTACGGAGCTCCCGCTCTCTATCTGGGGATCTTATTCCTGGCCCTCCCCAAAGACTTGGCGCACTGGTCGGTGGGACTTTTAGGCTTATTCGCCGTAGGGCTTTGCCCCGCCTTTTTTGCAATGGCCTTGGCTACTTTTTTAATTGGAACACTGGAGGCCCTGGCAACAAGAGAAAAGAAGACGGCGCCCCTCGTCCTCATCAGCGTTTTGGTGGCAGCGATTGTGCTGTCGCATATTATTTTCGCGATGTTCTCAGGGCTCATCGCTTTAGTATATCTGCTTTTCAGAAGTGGAATTCCACGGCTGCGTCTCGCGATCGCCGGTGCGACAGGATTGCTGCTGGCGTCCTGGTGGTGGATTCCTTTTATACTGGCTCTTCCCTACAGCAACTCGGTTACGCTGGGCTTGCCCGGAGATTTGCCCGATCCGCTTTTCGTACTCTTTCCCCATCTATTCACGAGCCAAGTTTTCGACTTCTTAACATGGGAGACTCGCGCTTTCCTTTTTCCATTCTCCCAAAATTCGCTTTTGCGCGTTCCCTTGTTCCTTCTAGAAGTACCAGTGCTAGGAGCGCTTTTCCTCGGTGCAACTCTTGCCGGCATTACGACACTCTGCAAGGCGCGCCGATTCTTCCTGCCAGCCCTTTATGTTGCACTGCTGCTTCTGCTACCCCGTAATTTGCTAACCCAGCTCGCCCCCGATGGGCTTCATACGTATCGCTTTCTGCAACCGCTGTATATTTTGCAGATTCTAATTGCCAGCGCGGGCTTAATTACTCTTTGGGATTGGGTGCGGCACGCGTCGCATCGGCGCATCGCGGTTAGTTCGCAGTTTCTGGCAATCGGACTGTGCGCCGTTTATTGCTTCTTCTCCTTTTCAATGCATCCCACCGGCGGGCGGCCAAAGAAGAATTCTGACGACTACGTTCAGCCCGATCTTATCTACAGCCTTAACTTGGATGCCTATCCGTCTAAGCCAGAGGCCGATGAGGTACTGGCCTTTCTTAAAACGCTCAAGCCCCGCGGTCGTATCGCAGCAGATACCGCTGAATCAATCTTCCGATCGCTCGGCTCCCCGCATTTCTTTACCTCACAAATTCCGCTTATTACCGGACTTCCGGTGTTATCAGGACTTCTTGCTGAATCAGCTCTCTCCTCCGGATTCATTCAGCCAACCATGCATGGCTTAACCCCGGATCCTCGCCTGCAGGGACATTTGCTTTGGGGACGAACGTATTTGGCTAGTTTGGAGTCCTTCCGTGCGCAGAAGGCCGATACGATGATCGATCGATTGGGATTTTACGGAGTTCAATATTTCGTATCAGCAATCTATGAAAGTCGAGAAGTTCTCGAAGAATCAAACAAAGTGACCTTAGTAAAGAAATTCCCCTCGTTCTCGATTTATGAACTAAAGTCGTTCTCGCCGCTCATTCAAGAAACAAACTATCGTCCGTTTTTATTCCTCGATCACGGCGGCATGAGCTTTAGGGTGTTTACGGAACAATGGTTTTGTCACACCTCATTGCTGAACCGCCCGGTGATTTACTCACCGAAAGCATATGAGAGTCTCTCGCAAGACGATCGCGAGGCTCTTGGTGGATTTATCGTGAGCTGGAATTCTCAGAAACCTTTTCTGCAAGCTGATTACGATAAAATCGTGGCACTCGGAAAACCAGCGCTCATTTTGAATGCCGCCCCGTACGACATTGAGACTACCTCGCGTGATATCGTCTTTGTTCCCGACTACACGCCGTGGTCGGGGCAGAAGAGATTTGTCGAACTCTTTTCGAACCTGGCTACGCCTGCCGAATTTAATGAAGTTGCTCCGCAGGAGCTTGCCCCATCCACCCTTTCCTTCAAATCGAAGAAAGGAGCGCTGGTTAACTTCACCTTCACCCCCTTCTCAATCAGCGAGAATCGACACCAAGAACTCTACTGGGCGAGCTCCAGCATGATTTGGGTTTTTGGTGCTGGCGAGAACAGAATCCGGTTTAAGTAGCTAGAACTAATCCACTTTGCGGTGTCTTTCGCAAAGTAAAACGCCGCTTGAATCTGCAACTGGCATAATATATAATGAATATAGCGATTTACGGGACAAGCTTCTCTCGAATCAAGTAGTATTGCCTGAAGCTTGTAAGGGGGTTCTTAAATCTAACTTTAGACTTGAAGCATCCGCGCATAGCGGACGACATGCTTTGGGTAGCTTAGGTTTATAAGGTTCGATAGGGTTAACTCTGTGGTTGGTAATTTTCTTAACCCAATAATTTCGAAACGTTCTTTGGCCAGCGTAACACAATGCGGGCTTACATTCTTTGCAGCAATTTTTTGAAAGTGGGAAGTGCCATGATGAGCAAAACGAAGAACCTTTCGCGAATCGGAAGTTTCAGAACATTCGTGCGTAACGAAGTCGGTGCAACGATCGCCGAGGCTTCGATTATCTTTGGTGTGGTAGTTGGGGTGGTAGCACTTTTTGCCTTGGTGGTTGCCCCAAGGATTAATTATTACCGCGCCAGCCAGAATCTAACTGATGCAGTAGGCTCTGCTGCAGGATTTGGATTTTCAACAGATCAACTGGACGGGACGGGCGCATTGATGGGAGGTGGCGCTAACACTCAAATTGCTCTCAAAAGTTTGGCGAACTATGTTTCCAGTAACTCCTCTGTGCCCACTTGCGCCTACCTGGTACGCGTGGCCGCCACTAAAACAGCCGTCGACTGCAACGTGAGTCCCGCCGCCGTGGATGCGAGCGTTCCCGCTCAAGCCTCGGACGGTGCGAGCTGTGCTGGCTTGCCTTTAGACACAATTGGTCTCACTAAGGCGGAGCGGTACGCGAAGCAAGACTGTAAAGGCCTGGGGTTATTTGGCGTTACTCAGTCAGCCGATTCTGATACCAGGCTGCGCTCACGGCCCCAGTTCTTCGCTGTTAGCGCAGCCACCGCTCACAGAACTCCCCAACTGTTCCTCGCTTCTGGCTATTATTCCAGCAATCCGGGCCCAGGCGCAGGTCCGGGACCAGGAACTGGTCCAGGTACGGGCCCTGGTACAGGACCGGGAACGGGTCCAGGCACTGGACCGGGAACAGGCCCAGGCACAGGGCCAGCTGCAGGCCAGTGCTTTACCGCCGACACCTTGATCTTGATGGGCGATGGCTCATTGAAGCGAATTGATATGATAAAGGTTGGAGATGTTGTCTTCGGTCGCGATGATAAAAATGATTCTGCGTCACCCGTACGCTCGGTCGTTTCTGACGTTTTCAGGCACGCTAGCAATATGTTGCTCGAACTCAACGTCGCTGGAGAGTACATAACGACGACTGACATTCATCCTTTTTATGCTTTGGGGCGCGGATGGACGCAGGCCGCTGAGCTCGAAGAAGGAGATCTTTTGGCCACTGCTAACGGAAAGTTTACCGTCCTGCTCGGGAAACGCTTTTTGCCCGAAATTGAAACGGTCTATAATTTTGAGGTGGCAGGAACGCATTCATTCTTTGTTGGCACTCAGAGCATTTGGGTTCATAATCCAGCCAGTGTTTCCGCAATGGGCGGCAATTCGAGCGGCGCTGCGCAACTTAGCGAAGCTGGATTTGGTCTCGGCAGTTTGTAGTACCGTTAGAATTTGGTTTTCCATTGATGGCTTCCTATGCAGGTGAAGCAAAACTGCTGCGCCTATAACTCGCCGCCAACCATTCCCCAGCGAAGGGCTCCCGCTTTGCGCAACCAAAAGGGAGCCACCCTCGTCGAGACTGTAATCGTTCTCCCCCTGTTCTTGTTCGGAGTTCTCTACTTTATTTGGTGGGCCGTCACGATTAACGAGCGCACAGCGCTTGAAACAGGCGTTGGAAACGCTATTCGTCTCGCTGCCACCCGCGGAAATCCTGGCTTGGTTCGAAAGAAGTTAATTTCGCAGGTTCATGCCTGGAATGAGGCCGGCGACGGCGTCGCGCCTACTGGCTACTCCCCCGTGGAGGAACTTCTGATTTGGCCTCCCGCTGCGTGGAATGATGTCAAACTTTATTTCAATGACGACATGATCGCGCCCCTACTGGGAGTGGAGCCATTGCTCTCCGCGCCGTATTTCCAAAAGCTTCCACCTGAGTACATTTACACCATCATTTACGTACTCCAATCTCTGAGACAAAGCATAGGTAACTCCATCCGCTTTCCGTGCGATCCGTCTGCTCCAGATGGTGCCGGATGCGTACTTTGCAAATTCTTAAATCCAGTCACATTAGATTCGACCCCGCTCACTAGCAACTCCCCAGCACCCAGTGAAATTCCGCGGCGAACTATCGCCCTGGAGTGTACTTATAAACCGGCAAGCCATTTACTTGGCCCGCTGCGAGGCATGCTCTCGGCGATTTCTGGCCCGCTCGGCGGCCCCTCCGGCTTCCAGTTTAAGGTGAAACGCGTATTAACTTTCAACAGTGGAATTATCGAAGAGAATTAGAATTCATATTTTGCCCTTATGAACGAGCATTCCATCCCCACCCAGCCTGTTTCTCGCGTGATTTCTGAACGCGGAGTTCTGCTGCCGCTCATGGCATTCATAATTTTAGGGATCTTTGCCATCATCATTATCCTAGGGGTGGACTCATACGTCGTAAAGTATGCTGCGATGTCACTTCGGGGTCAGGCAAATGATATTTGTGGTCATCTGGCTAAAGGGATCGTCTCTGCCCGCAAGGACACCGCAAAGACTTTCGTCGCACAGGTCAATGCGATCGCTGCAAGTATGCCCTCTTTAACAACTCTCTATTCGGCACACCTGATCAGCCCAACTATGCCCGAAGAGCAGATTTTCCCTGCCGACCTCAACGGATTCACGGGGGGATCCGGAAGCATTGTTAATGAACATGCTTCAAATCCTCCCTTTCTCTCGGGTTCTGGTGGCCTTGACCTCTGCGGAAGTGGCGCACTGCTTGAGGGGGAACCCGAATGTGTTGAGTTTTGCGCGTCTACCGGTAAATGCATCTATGAAGGTGACATCCTTCCGACAAATGTGGAATCTCCAGCGCCATTCC
>JAFLCA010000136.1 GCA_017302875.1 Deltaproteobacteria bacterium | reverse complement strand
ACATCGAACGCTGCCTGGAGAGCGTAAAGTGGTGTGATGAGGTGATAGTCGTCGACTCTGGCTCAAAAGACCGCACCCTCGAGATTGCCCGTCGTTATACAGATAAGATTTTTGAGCGGGAATGGCCTGGGTTTGTGGCTCAAAAGCGCTTTGCCTTACAGCAGTGCAGCAGCGACTGGGTTCTCAATATCGACGCCGACGAAGTGGTATCGCCCGAACTGCGTGACCAAATTCTCGGTGTGCTGACTGACCGCTCGCCGGAAGGCAATGCCGTTGATGGCTATCAGCTCTCTCGCGTTGTCTTTTACATGAAACGTTGGTGGCGAAATGGCGGGTGGTATCCTGAATACCGCCTACGCCTTTGCCGCAGATCCGCAACAACGTGGGGAGGAGAAGATCCTCATGAGAAGGCAATGGTCACCGGAGCCACGAAAAGGCTATCCGGAGAACTTCAGCACTACACGTATTCGAATATGACTAGCCAGATGAATACGCTCAATAAATTCTCGGAAACCGCCGCAAAATCAATGTTTGCGCGTGGGGAACGCTTCTCGGTCGTTAAGCTTGTCGGCAGACCAATTGCGCGCTTCATAAAGTTCTTTTTTCTCAAATCCGGATTCAAAGAAGGTTTCCCCGGCTTCCTCGTAGCCTGCATTGAGTCGTTCTATGTATTCCTAAAATACGCCAAGCTCTGGGAACTGGAACGCGGGGTGGCGGAGCAAAATACAAAATCTGCCGACTAACTATTTGCCATAAAGATAGTTCCAGTACATGGCGGCGTTGTATGGATCGCCATACCCACCAGAAATATTGCCCACGGCGCTATACGGAGGGCTCGCCCAACGTTCGACGTATTTAAAGAATGGTTCGTGCCCCCATTCCGAGCGCAGTCCCATCAACATCGCGACCGTATAACTTCCGACCATCGGTGCAGACGAGCAGCAAGATTGGTAATCTGAAGCCCCGGCGGGCGCTGTTCCATTGAGCACGTCTACCACCCGTGCCATTCGCGGACACGAGTACAAAGCTTGCCCATTCGCATATCCGACAATGGGGCGCTGAGTTGTATTCAAAGAAGTCCAATATCCACCATCTCGTTGTCCTTTTGGATCACTTACCGTGCGATTACCGCCGTAGCCGCATTGCTTGGTTACGTAAGGCTCCAAATAGTATTGAGGGAATCCCCCAAATCCACCATCGGCCGGAAGCGTTCCTAAATCATCAAAGAGAGTGGAAATCGGCAAATTATCCTCATACGAGTCAACCGTCGCGGCGACACTTTCGCTAGTCATTGAAGCGGTCGATTCATTCATATTGCCCCACAGGGCGATAGGAGAGCCGTTCCAGGTATCAGCGCCAAAATAGGTTTGTGAATCTTCAGCGAAGTATCTGCCCGATGGTCTGCCGTTCGGTGAGTAAACTGTCAGAGGATGCTCATCAAAATCCTTGTCCACATTCAGCATACTTGAATGCTCTAAGAGGCGGCCGGAATAAAGAATGGTCGACTTAAACCCGAGATTGAATCCGGTACCAGATATATAGTGCTTCCCTGCATACAGCGCGTAGTAATAATCCAGTCCCCTCTGCACGACTTGGGCGATGACTTTCAAGCGCTGCTCGGGGTCATCGTCACCATGCATCGTGCGTAGCATCGCATTGTTAATCACGTTTGAAATCGAAGAGTGATAATGCAGAGGCGTGCCTCCGCCTGTCGATCGAATGTTGCTCGTGGGCTGCTGCAACGACATGCCTGGACCGTTATTGAACAGGAAGGTCCAGGTCCCGCCAAAACTCTTCAACACATTCTGATAGCTAGGAAGTTGGGCCGAAACTGGGCCGGTCGGGAGACTTGGAAGATGCTCTAGATGCAGGTCTGAGAGACGGAAGTATGCAGCTCCGCTGGAGGCGAGCTGCAACTTTTTCTGCGGGATTCCAGAATACGCAGGACGAAATGCATCGGTAGGCGGCACAGCACTTACGACCGTAAGAATTGCACTGCTACTGAAACAACCGCGATTAAGGCTTTGCGATCCAGCATCGGAAACCAAGGTCTTCTTGTCACAGGCCCCCCAGCCGGTGCCGTAGTTTATGTCGTTGCGTGAAACTGTTTTGACTATTGAAATGGCATCCCCCGCTGACGGGGCGATCAACAGCGGGTCCGGCCCGCCGGAGATAAGTTCTCCGTCAAATGAATACTGAGGCAGAGCGGGTGGGGCCTGAAAGTAGAGGAAACGGGAATCAAAGCTATTCTGATCCGCCACCGGGTCGAGGGCGAAACCACTGCGATACGTCGGAATGTTTTTTTGGCTGGTGGGGATATTGAACCAACTTATATAAAAATCGCTGAGTACCGCCGACTCCTCGGCAGTAATGCAGTTCGAATCCTTCGAGTCATGGGCGCATAGCGGATCCCCGACTCGAAAATTCAGATAGGTCTGAAGCGCTTGCAACATAGGTGCAGGATAGGTTGCAGCGTTACTTGGAATGATGGTGGCAAAGTCCGGGGTGATGCGCTTTATGCGAACCGGCCCAAGCACCCACCAAGACCCATCGACGAATTGTCCACACGGTGCCGGCTCTGCTAGATGGAAGGTAATCGTGTCGTCACCGGTAATTGTCGCGGTCGGTGCATCAAAATTGTAAACCAACTCAGAGCAGGTCGGCAGCGCGGGGGTTGGAATCGGAGTTGGGGTTTCTGTAGATGAGTTCTGCGGGATCGGAGTAGGGCTTGCGGGGCTCTCCGTAGGTTCTGCGCTTGGAATCGGGGCTGGCTCCAACTCCTGCGCATCAACATTTAGGATCTTCGATTGTTTGCTGCTTTTCTCCTTGCCTGCCTTACGGCTGATCGATTGGAAAACAAACTTTCCCTTCGGTAGCTCGATTGAAAACGTCAGTTGCCCGCCACGAACCTGCAGCGTCTTGAAGACGACTAACTTCTTGCCTAACTTCTTGAAGATTCGAAGCTTGCGCAGTTTATAACCGTCACTGGGCGCAACGAGAGTAACCACGGCCTGGCCACTCTCAGAAACAGAAGCGGCTGGAGCCTTCATTCCAGAGGCTGCAAGAGCAGGACTCGCACACAACAATGTAGCAATCAGAAAACTTCGTAGAAAGATTGGTAGAGTCACTCGCATACCCTCAAAGCATCCTACCGTCTCACTGCAAATCGCATGCCCGCGCATTTTGCGCAGGCTCGCCTCCATGCACCTAATCCTAACCGGTAGAAATGCCTTGGTTTTGTGAATGTCACTGAGGATATAAGGATGCCTTCAGCCTACGCGCAGGGCAGTAGCCGTCTGAGGTACGCAAAAAACGTATGAAATAGGTAGGTATTTTTCGAGCTTCGCTTTTGTAACTTCAAACGCGAAACGAAGGGTTAAGAAAATCGGGCTGAGAGGATTTGAACCTCCGACCTCTCCCACCCCAAGGGAATGCGCTACCAGTCTGCGCTACAGCCCGCCAAGAAACCCAAGAACGGCGAGAGTCTACTACGACAGTCCAGTTAACTGCAAATTAGACGCTCGCTGGGCTATTTATTCGCCATCCGGCCACCGTCCTTCCTGATTGGGGTCGGCTGCTTGAATTTATTAAGCATCTTAGGCTATCCTCACCCCCTCAATTCTTGGGAGGTCACTTAGGTGACTTCAAGGAACTGTTGCGGGCCCATAGCTCAGCCGTAAAAAAGGAGTGCGCATTTTCTTCTGTGTTGCGCTCTCCCAGCTGACTAAGGGGTCTGGGGTTAAATTGTTACGGGCCCATAGCTCAGCTGCGGGAGAGCTTTAGCTCTCCCCGGGAAAAGAGAGCGCACTGTTTTTTTCGTGTTGCGCTCTCCCAGCTGACTAAGGGGTCTGGGGTTAAATTGTTACGGGCCCATAGCTCAGCTGGGAGAGCGCAACACTGGCAGTGTTGAGGTCAGCGGTTCGATCCCGCTTGGGTCCACCACTTTTTTCCTCTCGTTCCACACCCACTTCACATTCAAGTTCCTTCTTCATCCAGTGTTTTAAGTATTTCTACGCGATTTTGTCGCCTATAGCGCGTCGTAACGAAACCTACTTGGTGTTTCTTACAAAACTTTCTAGCTTTCCCTCCATGCGAAAGAGACACGTTCCTAAAGCAAGTTAGTTGCTCTATACTCTGCCGACATGAGTACCGAACCAGTGGATCTGAATAGCGAAGAAAGCTGGTCGATGGCGCGACGTCACGCTGCCTTTCTTAGCCCAATACCTCCGTCCGTCTCTGTTGCCGTTCAAGCCCTCTGGAAAAACCACAATGAGGCCTTGGTTCCTGGCGACGAAGTTAAGATCAGCCCTGAAAGCTACATGGCTATACGCCGTGTCGACAAAAGCGCAAAACTTAAAACTCCCATCTATTTTGCGGCGATGTCCCTATTTCCTGATCGTGTCCGCACGATGACAGAAGACGATACGTCAAAAGCTTTGCTGGAGATTTTGGGCCCGGGACTATTCGCATCATTCCTTGGGTTGATTTACTGCCACCGTCGTCTGAATCGCATTTGTACAGCGCCCGAATGGGAATCTCTTTCAAAAGAAATGGTTCTCAACATGGAATTAGGGTACATCGTCGGATCGACAATCCCGACGGTGGGCTCCGGCCTCGGATCGCTACTGGGCGGAATACGCTACACGGCTCTCGCGACTTTCCTTATCCGTAGCCCCGATATTTACACGCGCTACCGCAATCGCTTTAAGAAAAAATTTGATGCGGCCCACGAACGCTCACAATGGGGATGCGATCACGCCCAAATTTGCGCTTATTTGATCAAGGATCTGGGCTTTACGAAGGATATCATCGAAGTTTCTCGAGTCCTAAGGAGCGTCGCCCCCGGGGAGAACTTGAATCGCGAAATGTCAATTTGGCGCGCTGCATTGCAATGGATCGATTCGTTGAAAGACGGGAAATGCCCGCCGGAGGATCCCGCATTGAGCAAAACACTCGAAGCCACGCCGCAGCATGTCGCAGAGATAAAAGAAAAAACCGAAAAACTCTTCAAGTCTGGCTCAACCTTCACGTGGATGTTGCGCGCAAGCGGCGACGACAAGGAAGAAGAAGAGTCGAAAGCCTAGCTCGCTCTTGAGCTCGAAATTGCAACTTCCAGCGCCGCTATGAGTTTTCTTTCGTCCCCTTGGCGAATCGTAGTAGCCGCGGCGTGCGGATGACAGGCATCGATGAACCCGTCGACCTTTCGAGTTGCCTCGGGAAGCACGCGCGCTAAGGAGGGCGCCTTGCCTGCCAGGACGTCCGCTTTAATGCGTTCCGGTAAGCGCATCGAGACTTTCGTCTGTTGCAGTTTTACAATTCCAAGTCCGGGAATTTCATCTGGCACAACCTGAAAACCCGCGAGATAGGTGCCAGCGTCGACAAGATTACGCCGTATCAGCTCTTCACAAACCAGGCCGACGGACTTCACTCCAAAAGTTTTAAATTGGGAATCCAAGATGAACCACTGTACGTTGTGGCCCTTATGGAGGAACTGCGTTTGCGTAAACAAGTCGAAAGCTCTCTCGAACTCAGCGCGGAATTCCTGTGCGAAGGTTGAAAAGGCTGCATTCCGTCCGTCCCGCAACCCCTTCACTCCCACATCCGGCCCCCCGCGAAAGTAACCAAATCCACCAAGAGCATTTAGCTCGTTTGCGACCGTACGCGCCGAAACCCAATCAGGCCGGGCAAGGAAATACTCGCCTTCGACCAGCTTTAAAGAGCCATTCTGTTCAGCGGCCAGGGCTGAGATTGCATTTATCCCGCACATTTTTCCGTCAGAACTGAACAATCCATCTCCGACCGCTCCAACGACGCCGAGCGCAGCAAGGTCTTCGTTCAATGGACTAAGGGCGTGCGCGAAGAGATAAGAAATCGCGCTCGCAGAACAAGCAGGATCCGAGTCGATTCCAAACTGAGTGCAATTTATAACGTAAAGGTTATCGCCTTTCGCCTGTTCGAGCGCATGATGATCAATGACAAAAAGCGGCAGCTGAGCGGCATTTATCTCGAGTAATTGACGTAACATTCCTGAAGCGAAGTCCGCAAAGACGAGCACCGTATCCGGGCGCACCTCCGGGTCCTGAATAATTGCTCGGAGGACTTCGGGATAGGGTTTTTCCAAGCAAAAGCGCCGCAAGCGCAGCCCCTTCCGCTCGATGGCCTGCGCCAAGATGGCCCCGGAGCTAAGTCCATCGGCATCATTGTGATGAAAAAGAAAAACTTCGTGTTGAGCCAGAGATGCAAAGACCGCAGCCCCCTCGCGAACAGCCTGCTGAAAACCCCTCTCGTCAGCCATCGTTATTCCGGCAACGTGAAAAAGTACTCGGTGGGGACTTCTCCCCGGCTCGCCTGCTCACGCAGATCGCGCCACACCGCGAAACGCTCTCGGGCCTTCGAGACCTGCGGCTTAAACAGTCGTTTTTCAGGATGCCGCGGAACCATGCCTCTTGGTTTACCCTTGTTCCAAGAATACATGGAAGCGATTGCAGCGCCTCGCGCCGTCGCTTCGCGAGAACTCAGGCGCGAAAGCTCCACTCCGCTCACATCGGCAATATGCTGCATCAAGAAATCTAAATCGGACAGCCCACCCGATACTGCCAAAGGATAATGTTGGGGGGTTAGAATTCCCGTCTCAGACAGCAGCAAAATGCTCTGGGCAATAAAATTCCCCATATTCTCAATGAGCGCGCGTACGAGCGGGCGTTGGGAGGTACGGTCCCAGCCCTTCACCACGTTCGGCAAACCTGGAGTCCAGTCTGGAGAGCCTGAGCTGCCGAGCGGAAAGAACGCTACTGGACACTGTTCTTCGGGAACAGCCACGCAAATCTGAGCAATCTCATCTATGCTTTGAGCCGCGCCGAGATCTTTCACGATAAAGTCGATCAGCGGGCCCGAAGCGCCCGAAATAGCCTCAAGGATATACTTAAACTCGCGTTGCACACTCCCCTCCGAGTACAACACGCTTGTCACAAAACCCTGCTGAAACACGGGGGAGTCGCCTGTGAAAATTGCCAGCGAAGAAATCGTACCTATATTAAGGAGTGCGTTGATTCCTTCAGCCATTCTTCCGAAGAGACTGGCCTGCTGATCTCCGAGCATCGCGGTAATGGGTATTCCGCGATACGTACCGTGCTGCCCCAAGCTGGAAGAAATGGTCGGTAGTCGCGATGCTTGCACCGAAAAAATCTGGCATAGCTCGTCGTCCCATGCGGCCGTCCCCAACCCGTAAAGCATAGTGCGAGCAGCCATGGAGTCTTCGGTAATGAACCGGCTATCACCGGCGAAGCGCTGCACGATGAAACTATCGAGTGTTGAGATAAGTGCTTTTGGATCGGGAAACTCTCGCTGCAAGAGCGCGATTTTTCCCGCGGCATAATGCGGAACGACCGGGAGCCCGCTTTTGCGAGTGATTATAGCATGGCTCTCATTCATTTCATCGAGCTGTGCCTTGGTGCGTCGATCGCGATGCGTAATCAAACGATGCAAGACCGCTCCACTCTCAGAGTCCCATGCACAGACTCCCGAACGCTGTAAACTCAGTCCGATACCGGCAATATGCTTGCGAAGGCGATCGGCAGCACGCAATGCATCATCAGCGACATGGCGCACCGATCGCAGCAGCTCGAGGGGATCCTGCTCAATTTGCATTTCATCGATAACATGCGTCGAAACCGGAACAGAAAATTCCTGATAGTGCTGGCCGTGCATGTCGAGCAGAACACCTTTGGTGCCGGACGAGCCCTGATCGATCCCCAGAAATAACTTTTCCATCAATTCACGATTGCAGGACTCAGCGCTACATGAAAGCCCTAAATAAACTGCAGTTCGGCATGCGCTGGAACCAATCCATGAACTGCGGCGCGCTTAAGAAAAAGAGTTATTGATTCTATGCCATCGTCGCCAATATCGAGAGTCCGTTCATTCACGTACATATCAATGAAACGATCGGCCTCTTCGTACGATATTCCACGCCCGTAGGTAAGGGCATATTCAATCGCTTCTTTTCGATGGTTGAGACTGTATTCGATACTGTCTCTGAGCGCCTTGCCTGCCGCACGCATGGCTTCTTCTCCAATATCTTTGCGCGCGATGTTGATACCGAGTGGGAGGGGCAGCTTCGTATCCTCCCACCACCACGTTCCTAAATCGAGGATAGAGACGAATCCTTCGCGTTGATGGGTAAGCTGTCCCTCGTGAATGATTATGCCCGCCTCGACAATTCCATCGCGAATGGCCTGCTGCACTTTATCGAAGTTGATATTCACCAGCTCGGCCTGAATCCCATGTTCCTTGAGGTACATGCGGAAGGCCAGCGCAGCTGAGGTCAACTCTCCGGGGATAGCCAAAGTTCGTACTTTACCGTCCTGCAAGTCGAAGGGCTTCAAAGCCACCAACATTGGCCCGTAGTTTGTGCCGCCCATGGAAGCTCCAGCGCGCAGAATGGCATAACGATTCTTAAGGTGCGCAAAAGCGTGAACCGATACAGCGGTTACTTCGAGCTCCCCCGTCAAGGCGCGATGATTGAGACTCTCAATATCACTGAGATCGTGAGTAAACTCGAACTTGTCGTTTCGGGTCGCCCCCTGCAGCATGCCATAGAACATAAAAGCATCATCGGCGTCAGGAGAGTGGTATATGGTGATGGGGCGTCTGCCGGTCATATAGTAAGCGATCAAAAATAATGCTATGAAGGGTCAACTTAAGAACGTCGTTAGTATACAAACTATGAGCGATTTGTCACAGATCCGAGAAAAACTAGTAGCGGGCGGCAGAGTTACCCGAGCGGAAGCTATTCAGTTATGGAATGAAGCTAGCCCGGTGGAATTAGCAGAGCTTGCCAATATCATACGACGCAGATTCAACGACACCAAGGTAGTTACCTATCTCGTAGACCGTAACATTAACTATACGAACGTATGTAACTCCGACTGCTCGTTCTGTGCCTTTTATCGCCATGACCCCAAGCACCCTGAAGCATACGTCCTTTCAGATGCTCAGCTCGATAAAAAAATAGAAGAGGCTCTGGAGCTCGGCGCCTCCCGCATCCTTCTACAGGGCGGTCACAACGATGATCTTCCGTATTCTTTCTATCCGAATCTCATTGCGAGAATTAAAAAGAAGTATCGGATCGATTTGAATGCCTTCTCCCCCTCTGAAGTTCAGCAGATGCAAAGAATTTCTGGCAAATCCGCGCTTGAGGTCCTCTCTGATCTGAAAGCGGCCGGCCTAGATGGACTGCCGGGCGGCGGTGCCGAAATACTCGACGATGAAGTTCGTCGTCGAGTCAGCCCGAAGAAGATTAAAGCGGATGAATGGATCGCCGTGATGGAAGCTGCCCAGTCCTTGGATCTCATTACGACGGCTTCGATGGTGATAGGCTTCGGCGAAACTATCGAGAATAGACTCAATCATCTCGAACGACTTAGGAATTTACAGGATCGTAGTCAGAAGGCCGGGCACAAAGGTTTTAACATGTTCATCTCCTGGAATCTGGTATTTAACGAGAATACCTCGATCGGTCGAAGTCGACACAGCGATTCTTACGGTGTTAGCGCCACGGAATACCTGAAGAATGTGGCGCTCGCGCGAATTTTCCTTGATAACATTCCACACCATCAAGCGAGCTGGCCGACCCTCGGAGCAAATATGGCTCAGATTGGTCTGCATTTCGGCTGTGATGACATCGGAAGCACCATGATGGAGGAAAATGTAGTTTCACAGGCTGGTGCGCCCACTAAGGAGAAGTGGTCAATGAGTCCGGAGGAATTGCGGCAGCATATTCGCGGCGCCGGGTTCATCCCTGCACAGCGGGACAGCGCCCTTAATATTCTCAAAGTATTCGATCAGCCCGAAGCAGCTTAGAGGTTTGCCACAGTTCTAGTGACTTCTCGATCCGCCTTCTTGACCGCTTCGATAAGGGTCTCGGGTTGGAAAGGCTTGTGTACGAATCCGCTCACTCCTGCGGCAGTAAAGTCTCGAACAATCTGCTCGTCGCAGTACCCACTCATAACGTACACCGGCACCGTCGGATCGATTGCCTTTAAGCGAGCGAACACAACGTTACCGCGCAAATACGGCATCGAAAGGTCGAGCATAATACAGCGTGTTTCGGCTGCCATCTGATCAAACAGCTCGATACCAGATTTACCATCTGCGGCAGTCATCACCCGGTACCCGGCTCGGCTTAGAATTCCCGAGCAGGCTGTTCGAACAATTTCTTCGTCATCGATAATGAGAACAACCTCGGAACTTCGGGAATTGGTAGGATCGATTAAGGGGGCGGGGCCGCGGGCAGGAGCCTGCTTCTGGCCTGGGTTCGGCTTACTACGTGCCGTATCGGGAGAAGCGCTGTCTTCCTTTTTTATCATGAGTATTTTAGCGTAGACGCTTCGTCGAAGATACGAACTAAGTCCTCGTGGTCTCCGTGATACGTACTCTGCCCCATACGAAAGCTAATTTGTGAAAGTCCGATCTTTTGAAAATTATACACGGAAATTTTCAGCTTAGTTAGAAAAATATCCATCCCCTTAATTGTTTTTTGAGCCCCCTATGCCAAACACAAAACGCTCGT
>JAFLCA010000135.1 GCA_017302875.1 Deltaproteobacteria bacterium | reverse complement strand
GTCGAGATGAGGATTTTGGTATTCAGACGTGGATTACTAGGCGACACGGTGGTTGCTGTTGCAGCGCTACGATGTCTGCGCGGAGCATTCCCGGATGCGCATATTACCCTCGTTAGCGAGGCTCCCGTTTCAGGCGAGATCTCTTGGCCCCAACGACTCCTGACTGGGCAGGGTCTCGTCGACACCATCGTTCCGTTTCGAGGCTACAACAATCCTTCCTACCTTCGAAAAGTGATCGCTCTTGCCACGCTGCTTCCGCAGTTGCTTCGCCACCACTGGGACTATTGTATCCACCTCGACGTCCACGAAAGGACGCGCTCCGAATTCTTGCTTTCGCGCTTGCTACGAATCGAGAAATCCATACGAGCAATACCGCGCCCCCTGGTATCGCCGGACACCCGCGTGCCCAACATCGTAGATGAGCTGATCGGAGTGCTCTCCCCCTTACCGATTGAGCTGCCGATGGCGCAGCAGGGGGACATCAGCCTCCCACGGCAAGAAAGCGAACGGACATGGGTCGATGAATGGATTGCGCGACATCCCGCGCTGCACAGCGCCACCCGTCCATGGATTGCGGTGGCGCCGTGGAGCAACATGTCAGCCAAAGAATGGCCTGTTGAGAGATTTACGGAAGTTCTTTTCGCTCTACGCGAGCGCCACAAGGGACTCACGCCGATTCTTATCGGCGGACCTGGCGATCGAGCGCGTTCCACTCATTTTGTAGAATCGCTCGGGTTCGGGATCCCTCTTACGGAGAATCTCGACCCACGCCTCGTTTTAGAGATGCTTTCCCGTTGTGACATCTACCTCGGTATCGATACGGGCCCGATGCACCTTGCCGCCGCAGCGGGACTTCCCTGTGTAGCGATATTCTCCGCAAGGGATCATGCCGGTCGCTGGGAACCGTACCGAGTGCCGCGATCCGTTCTCCGCTTCGCGACCCCCTGCCAAGGATGCATGCTGCGCGAATGCGTCACTCACCAAAAGGCATGTGTAACCAACATCCAACCGTCTGCGGTAGTCCAAGCTTGCCTCGATCTCCTTCCGCCAAGCCCCTCATCACGCGAGGACACGCGATGAGCAATTCAACAACAGTAGTGCACCTCACCACCGTGCACAAAGTTCCCGATCCGCGAATTTTCCTAAAGGAATGCGCCAGTCTTTCGAAAGCGGGCTACAACGTTCAAGCGCTTGCCTGCATCGATACCCCGCAGCTGATGGTGGCCGGCGTTCCAGTTTTTTCTGTTGGCACGCCGACAAAAAATCGGATGAAGCGACTTTTGTATCAGGGGCGCATCTTGGCCGCACTATGGAGACACCCGCCGGCGCTTGTTCATTTTCACGACCCTGAGCTTTTACCAGCAATGCTACTCGCTTCGCTACTGCTTGCTCGACGAACAAAATTCATCTTCGATATGCACGAGAACTACGGGGCCTCGATGAGTCAGTCCCCTTACACGCGGCTGCTTAGACCTGTTTACAATCTCTGTCTTCGGGCCAGCGAATTTCGAATGCACCTCGTGCTCGCCGAGGAGAGCTATCGATCCTTATGTCACAAGCCACATCAGGTCATTCACAACTATCCTATTGCTCCTCCTGCGCAGAGCCCGTCACAGCGTCACAATCAGATTGTGTACCTTGGTACGATTGGACTGGAACGCGGGATCCTCGAGATGATTGAGGCCTTCGCGCTTGCGCAGCTCAATGATTGGAAGCTTGTCATCATCGGCGCCTTCGACGATCACCTGCTGCATACTCGGGTGCGCGCGCTCGTACGGCAACACAAGCTCGAGGCAAGGGTGGAGTTCCGCGGCTACCTCTCTGCCCCCGAAGCGCTGCAGCTGGTTTCCGAAAGTCGGATCGGATTAGCCCTCCTACACCCTATACCGAACTACCTCAACTCACTTCCAACGAAAGTATTCGAATACCTCTGTCGCGGCACGCCGGTTCTACTTTCGAATTTCCCCTTCTATCAACAGTTCTTTCGCGATGTCCCTGGTGTTCACTTCGTTGATCCGCTCAACGCGCAAGAAATAGCCAAGGCGCTACAGAAGCTTGCCGTAGCAGCACCTCTCACTACCGAAGAAACCACAGCTGTTTTACAGCAATACAGCTGGGAGAGCGAATCTCGACGGTTGATCGATCTCTACACCACGCTCGATGTACCGCGAACAACGGAGTCGGCATGAACAATAAAATAAAACACCTGCTGGACTTAACTTGGCACGCCATTGCAACCCGAAAATTCCGCGAACGTGTTGCGCGCCACCTACTAGACCAATCGCGAAACGAAGGAGATGGAGACCCTCGATCCAACGGCGAAGCATGGTTCGTGTCCCGCGTGCTACAATTGTCAAAATCTCCCGTTCCAGTCTTGCTCGATGTAGGCGCAAACATCGGAGATTGGTCTCTCATGGCAAGAAGCCTCTCGACCAGAACAATTGAAGTTCACGCATTCGAGCCTACCACGTCTACCTTCGAAGCATTAACGCTGAGAACCGCAAAGCTTTCTTCAGAGATCAAGTTTACACCCCATCGTTTTGGTTTAAGCGACACAGCCGGCCCCGAACTACTGAGGACTTGCCACGCGAACGATGGATCTAACTCAATCCATAAGCGCCGCCTGGCAAAGCAGACCGAAGGCGCGCAGGCGGCAATTGAAATACACCTAAAATTGGGAGACGCGTTCGTAGCAGAGTGTGGCCTGAACAGAATCGATCTCCTGAAGATCGATACCGAAGGCCACGAAATGCATGTCCTGCGTGGTTTTGCTCGAACTCTCGCGGCGCAAAAGATCGACTGCATCCAATTTGAGTATGGGGGGACGTGGATTGATGCGCAGACCTACCTCCACCAAGCCTTTGACCTTCTACTTCCGTGGGGCTACGTAATCGCTAGGCTGCATCGGAATGGTATCCAAATCTTCGATCAATATCGACAAGACGAAGAGACCTTTCGGTATGCCAACTATGTGGCAGTTCGCAAGGATCTGGTTGCTCAATTCAAACAATTTACCTGAGCGGTGATTTCGCGCGGAGACCGTGATATAGCCGCCGCACATCGCCCCGTAGCTCTGAATCGAACGAGAGCATGCTGCCTAGAGCAACCAGAGCACACAGCAGTCCCGTGCCTATTAAATTGAGCCAACCATCCACCAGCGCTGGCACTACCAGGACGCTAAGACTCATCATCAAAAGTAAGACCATCGAACATCGTCCGACCTGCGGACTAAGGAACGAGAACGCCGAAATAGAAGTTCTACTTAGCCCCTTAATCTGAACGGCAAGCCCGGCTACCCCCGCAAGAATTGCCGCCCACATCAGACCGTGCAGCCCGTCCTGCCGAATCAGCAACACAGCCAATAGAACATGCAGAGGGAACTCCACAAAGGAAGAGATCGCCGTGTAGCGAACTTCCTCACGGGCACGGGCAAGATTATAGACCATCCCCTTGAACACTCGCAGCACAGCCACACAGGCAATCTGGAAAGTTAACAGTTGCCCGCCAAACAGCGCGCCACCCGCCCAGAGCGTGACGAAGGGTTCATTGAAGGCGCAAACGAAACCGAAGTACACAATGGCTCCGTACAGCGTTACCGTCTGCAGTCGCGCTACGACACCTTGAATACGCGACTCTTCTCCCGCTCCATGAAGGTGCGCTAACCCGGGCAACAAACTCGCAGAAACTCTTCCGATGAACGGCGCTGCGACCGCCGCCGCTTTCTTTGTGACGTCGAGTACGCTTACAAATGTGGGGCCGAGAAAGTGCAGCGTAACGACGGAATCAACCTGCGCCAGCATGGTTTCCAGCCATTGCGCTGGGGCCAGCAGTATTGCGTCGGACGAAAATTGCCCCAACATTTCCCGCGAAGGGCGGCCACAGATCGGAACTTCATGCTGCTGCAACGCGCGTCGAAGCGCCATTATATTGAAGGGCAAAGGGATGCCCGCCCGAACGCAGGCCCCAATCGGCAACGACAGCAAGCCCCAACCATCAAACAATAGCAGGATCGTCACTCCGATCCCCAACACGGAACCAACCACGAGCCAAGTCATGTGAACGGTCGGTTGCTGCAATGCAAAAAGCAGAACCCCTACGCCGCAGGTCCAAAGCAATAACAAAACCTCGAGAGCTGCGACGAGCAAGGCGACAAAAAGAATGTCCCGATATTCTGACGGAGCAGCAAAGAGATCAGGGAGAATATACGCACAAACCAATCCGCCTACGACGATCAACACTGATGCGATCAAATTCCATAGCGCTAGCGTTCCCGCGAGTTGACTGAATCGCACGTACTCACCGGCCCCCGCAAGCTTGGCTCCACGTTGAGTCGCGATATTCGTCACACCCAGGTCGGCGAGCGCTAACAGGCTGACAATTCCTCCAAGCGAGATCCAATATCCATACAACTCTGTTCCCAGTATCGACAGATAGAGCGGAACAAGAAGAAGCCCTTGCACGACGCCAACGAGAAGAACAGCGTTCGCCCCGACAATCTGAACCAAGGTTGATCTTCGTCGAGAGGACATCGATTGCCTACGCTAGCGGTGTTTGTCAGAAATTACCCGGGCGGGGATCCCACCCGCGGTAACATTCGGTGGAATATCACAAGTCACTACGCTACCCGCCGCTATGACTGAGTTCCGCCCGATGCGAACACCACCAAGGATGGTAACTCGCGAGGTAATCCACACATTCTCACCAATAATAATCTCAGCTGCCGTAACGTTTTCGAAGTCTGGGAGGCCATGAGTCGAAGTAATCAGGAGATTATCGAAAGAGAAGCCGGTTCCCTTTCCTATGTACACCGGAGCATAATCAACGATCTTTGTGTCAGCTAAGGAAGCACCATCGGCATGCACATTCCCGTAGAAACACCGGAAGCCCGGCTCAAAGGCTCCACTACCAACTCCGGCCATTTGAGAAAGTACCAGGGATCGCAATATTCGACGACAGTAAGGAAGATCCGCTCGATACAGATTTAATAATTGCCGAAGTATCTGGGGACGCGGCGGAAAAGGTCGCCCCGGCCCAAACAGTACGCTACGAGGCTCGACCTCCATCTCAGCGCCGCGGGCTATCATCGCCCCAATCTCTCTGGCCCGAGCCATATGCCGCTCGTACGAATCGTCACTCATAAGTCTTATCCGACATGCTTGTTCCAACTGTAACGCTCTCATACAGGACGCGTCCCATGCAATCGAAAGTCTTTTTGAGCGAAACATGCTATGGTAGCGTCCTCAGGAAACTCCCCTACTGGGCTGAGGTAAAACTGCCGCGCATCAGCGGCGCTTCGAATCGAAATATGAGCTCCCGCGCCCGACAGCTTCTGTCTACCTTGCAACGCTGGTCAACAACGTTCGGCGTCGACATAAAGCGTGCCGTACGCGGCGCGTGCGCAATCCCGTGGTTTGTTCGAGACTTCGTGCGCTTGCGTAACCAAAACGCCGAAGCCGGGAACCCTTGGATGATTTCGTGCAGTGCTCCGAGCCTGCACGACAAAGGAGATAAGGCTGGAATTACCTCCGGTCATTATTTCCATCAGGACCTCTTCGTGGCGCAACGAATCTTTGGCCGCAAACCTGCCCACCACCTGGACGTAGGTTCGCGAGTAGACGGCTTTGTCGCGCATGTAGCCAGCTTCATGCCGATAGAGATCTGCGATTTACGCCCCCTACGCTCCTCGAACCCGAACATTTTAGTGCGCCAGCTCGATATCTGCGCACTACCCGACACCTATGCTGGATGCGCTGATTCGCTTTCCTGCCTGCACGCCCTAGAGCACTTCGGTTTAGGGCGCTACGGAGACACCGTCGACCTACGCGGCTACGAACTCGGTTTCGACGGTCTTTACCGAATGCTGCGCACAAATGGCATATTCTATTTCTCCGTGCCTGTTGGACGAGAACGCATTGTGTTCAATTCCCACCGCGTGTTTTCGCTTTCAACCTTGGCAACTCTTTTCGGCGGTCGCTTTGACTTGATCTCATTCTCATATGTCGATGATTCAGGAAATTTCCACCGCGACGTACCGCTGCATGAGGCAAGCATTCAGGAATGTCAGAGCTTAGAGTATGGCTGCGCGATTTTTGAACTTCGAAAGCTCAATCGCGGGGAAATCTCAAATTTCCCCTCCATTTAGTCGCTAGTTGCGGAAATTTTGGCTCGACTTTCGATGAATTTAGCGTACTCGTTGTATACCGTTTCCGCAGAGAACCACTGAAAAAAGGCCGTACGTGCCCGCGCTCGATAGGCAGCGACCAACGCCGGATTCTCCAACCAGCGCAGAATTAATTTAGCCAAATCGCCGGCATGTCCTGGAGCAACGGTCTCACCGACCTGCATTTTGCTTACGATTGCCGCCGCCTCATTGGGCATTGAATTTAAGACCGCAAGACCATGCGCCAAATATTCCCCAAGTTTATTAGGAATAGTAAACGCTGATACACCTTTGGACATCACCAAAAGGCCTACATGAGAACTCAACAGATGCTGCCCCAGCTGATTCTTCGAAAGCCACCCCGTAAACTCCACCTGCGGGACACCCTTCGCAAGGGCCTCCCACTCAGAACGCCGCTCACCATCTCCAATGATCGAGAATACCACTCGCCGCTCGTTGCCCTGCGCCAGAACCCTTGCGGCCTCAATGACCATAGGAATGTCGTAGCTCTGACCAAAGCTCCCCACAAAAACGCAACGAAGCGGATCCGCCTGACTAAACGGCGCTGAAGAGAGCGTCTCCGTGAACTCCGATACCGATGGATAGGCGTGATAGAATATCCGATCGTTCGAGCCGACAGGGCGATTTGCAAGCGATTGCGACCACTGCAGCATTGTTTGACATGAGGAGATAAGAGAATCTGCCGATGAAAAAAGTCCCCGGGCGAGTTTTCGATAGTAAGAAAAGAGCGGAGATCCGAGCGGGCGCAGCGGCGGCGCTAAGTAGCTCGCAAAGATGTCCGGCCATGGATCCCGAATATCGACCACGTACGGCAGACCGCGCGCAGTGGCAAAAGATCTTCCTGCCAACGCCAGCTCAGGCGTCGGATACGAAAGCAGAAGAACATTCGGAGCAACCAACCCTTTCGTGGCCCGCAGAAAACTGCGCGCTACCGCTCGTTGATGCAAAATCCTACGGACAGAAAGGTTGCGCCGGTAAGCCCCGCCGTCCAGAAGATAGATTCTATAATTGGGGGCAATCTCAAACGGAGAATCCTTGGTCCGCTCAGACTTAAAGGTGTGGTTGAAGCGGCTCGCGAACCAGGTTACGTCCCACCCGCGTGCCGCGAGAACTTCGCTCAAGATGCCGGTTCGCATCAAGCGCGCGCCATCATCACAGGGAAGCGGCTCGCCATCCTGCAATAGCCAAATACGCTTAGATGGTTGTTCCATCGCCTACCGCCCGAAGTCTAGAAATCTACCCTTGTTTTTCGCGTAACCAGGACTGAAACATCAAAATGCTCCACAAGTGCCCCTGCCAGCGCCGACGGCCTTCACTGTGCTCGCTCCACAAACGGGACACAGTCGGATAATCCAGGTAGCCGTCAGCTTCGACGCGCTTTCGATCTAGTAAGTCTTCCGCCCAATCGCGCAACGGGCCACGCAACCAACTATCGATTGGAACACAGAATCCCATTTTTGGCCTTTCCACCAGCTCCCGTGGAACATATCGATAGAGAACTTGGCGCGGCAACCACTTGCTGCCATGGCAGTTGAGCTTCCAGCTATCAGGGAGAGTCCAAGCAAACTCCACTAACTTATAATCAAGAAGAGGCTCCCGCGCCTCAAGCCCCACGGCCATACTGGCGCGGTCCACCTTCGTCAAGATGTCGTCAGGCAGATACGTTGTCAAATCCCGAAAGCCCATCTCCGCCAAATAGGAAACTGAATTCGGTAAGCTGCCCTGGTCGTCTAAATTCAAACGCCGGGAAGTTGCACCGATAACAAGGGTACTTGCGTCATCCCAATAGGAGAGCAGTCGCGAGTGCAAATCCGACCGATCGCGAACACTTAGCATGCGTGCAAATTTCAGCAACTTGTCTCCCGGATTGGAGGGACGGATACGCTTGGGCAACATTCCAGAGGGAACGCGCAGCAAGGAGTTCCATTGGCCCACGCCAACTTGATTGAGCGCCTGCGCCAAAACGGAGCGAAATGCGTGCGGACAGTATTTAAAATATTGCCACAAATTCTGCGCCAAGGAATACCAGGAATAGCCCGCAAAGATCTCATCCCCCCCGTCCCCCGAAACCCCAACGGTTACCTTGGTTCGCGCGAGTTTCGAGACAAGGTAGGTTGGAATCTGCGACGAGTCGGCAAATGGTTCATCGAACATCGACGGTAGCAACGGAACTACTCGAAGAGCTTCCTCTGCGCTGACGAAAAGCTCCGTATGATCAGTGCCAAGATGAGCAGCTACCGCTCTAGCATGCTGGGCTTCATTATATGCGTCTTCCTTGAACCCGATCGTGAACGTTTTAATAGGGCGAGAACTCAGCGCTTGGAGATGCGCTACCACAAGGGAGGAATCGATTCCCCCAGATAGAAACGCACCAAACGGAACGTCGGCGATCATACGAAGCGAAATTGCTTCCCTCAACAAACGATCGAGCTCCCCTACCGCGTCTTCTTGACTGCCCAAAAATGGATTACGCGACCCGAACTCGACCACATCCCGCAGCGACCAATATGCACAGGGAGCCTGCCCGCGATCATTCGCGAAAGGACTGAACTGGGATGGCGGAACGTGTAGAGATTCCGATTTGAGAGTCAGAATCGAGGCACAAGGGAGTTTATAAATCCCGGAATAAATAGAATACGGAGCTGGTATGTAGCCAAAACGCATGAGCATCGCCACCGCATCGCGATCTATGGTGCCATGAAATTGAGGATGGGCGCAGATTGCCTTCAACTCAGAGCTAAAGAAGAAGGTGCCTTGGTGCCATCCGTAATAGAGCGGCTTTACTCCCAGGCGATCGCGGACCAGCGATAGGGTCCTCGTATTTCTATCCCACAAGGCGAACGCGAACATTCCTCGAAAACGCTGAACGGCCGAAAGAAGCCCCCAACGCTCGATGGCAGCCAGCATAACCTCGGTATCGCTGTGCCCGCGCAGCTCTATGGCAGAAACCGACTGGAGTTCGGTGAGAATCTCCCTCGAGTTATACACCTCGCCGTTGAAAACGATGACGTACCGAGAGGAGCCAGAAAACATGGGTTGATGACCGTGCTCCGACAGATCGAGGATCGACAACCGGGTATGTCCAAATGCGACTGAGGCGGCACTATCGATCCAAATCCCTGCATCGTCTGGACCACGATGTCGCAGTGCAGCGACCATTGAACGAAGGACGCCTTCAGAATCTGGAGGCATTCGTCCGCCGTAACCTAATATTCCACACATAGGAAATCCAGCGATAGCTGTAGGGTAAACCCGCAGCTCACTATGTCACGCTGCGGATCTCGCGTCGAGTAAGTGTCTGCTCTGAGCGCTTCCGGCAACAGATATTTATGATGTGAGTTCGCTCGAAGTACGTTATGTGTCGGACGTGGGTTCGAGCAAGTAAGACTACGCAGCATGTCCCAGCGTTCACTTTATATCATCGTACTAGCCTCGTTTTTGGTGCTGAGCTCCGCTGCTCTCATCCTACTGTTTGCCCCGTTCACCATAGATGACGCCTATATAACCTTCACCTATGCAAAAAACGCGGCGTCCGGGCGGGGATTCGTGTTTAGGGATCGCGAATACGTCGAAGCAACCTCATCTTTTCTTTGGGCCTTGCTGCTGACTCCGTTCGAGTGGTTTGGAGTGGGATCCGAGGCCGGCTCCAAGATCTTGGGTGTTCTATTCTTTTTTGCGTCAGTTGCGCTCGCCTACGTGTTGACAGAGCGGCAGCTCAAGAGTGCCAAAGAGAAGTACCCGACGATATGGCCGGGACTTCTGGCCTCAGCTATCTCAGTGACCACCGCGTCGTTTTCAATGTGGGCCGTCCAGGGAATGGAGAACCCCTTGGTCTCGTTCTTAGTAATGGCCAGCGTCTATTTTTTCACCCGTGAGATCCAGCAACAGAAGGGCAACCTCTCGTTTTTGCCGATTGCCTTAATGGAACTGGCTAGACCGGAAGGCTTTATCTTCTGCGGGTTCTTCGTTCTGCTGCGCTTCTGCTACGGAATTATCTACCCGACTCTGCGCGGACGTTGGACTTACCTTTGGTTAGTCAAGGTCGCCTGCGTCCTCATACCCTACGAGAGCTGGGGGTATTGGTATTATGGCGCCCTTCTGCCCAACACCGTGAAATCCAAAGTCGGCAGCGTTGATCTTGCGCGCCTTAAAGACGGCCTAAACTATTTGATGTCTTGGGTAGCGATTCAGCCAGTTCTGTTTGCTTTGTTGACCGTCTCGATCTTCCTGCTTCTTCTTTTCCGTCGTCGCTACAGTTTCTCGGCACACAAGCCTGACGATTTTTTAGCTTTTTGCCTACCGATCCTGGGCGTGATCGTACTTCAACTGCTCTTTATGCTCATCACTGGCGGCGACTGGATGCCAGGGGCCCGATTCGCGAGTCAGCTGGGCCCACTTTTAGGACCTCTCTCGGTTGTCCTCTGGTTTCACCTCACTCCGCTTCTTGCTGCGCAGCCTTCGCTCAGTGCGAGAAAGAGGATCTTCTGGCACAGCGCCCCTTTCCTTTTTCTGGCCCTCTATCTTGCCTATTCAATCGTCCTGGTAGTGTACAAGCGACCGAACTTCGAATGGATCCAGGCCGGGTCGGAGCGCGCTATCGGCGCCGTGATAGCCCAGGC
>JAFLCA010000134.1 GCA_017302875.1 Deltaproteobacteria bacterium | reverse complement strand
AGTGGCTGACCATCCACTTCCCGTAACGTGAAGTCAATCGCGGCGCCCGCCATGTGCGCCGCACGCAACGGAGAAGTCGCTGTCTTTGCCGCAACCTCGCGCAGAACATCGGCAACTCCCAGTTCCGGATTTTCGTCTCTAACCATTTTCACCCGACGACGAAATAGACCTTCTTGTACAGCGGGCGGACGATAGCCATCCTCCACCTGCGGCGTAAGGCCAATAGCGTTAAACGCGGCGCAGGCTCTCCAAAAAAGCTCAGCCACCGACTGGCGTGACCAAAAAATGCGCGGCTTTCCCGCGAACTCGCCGCATGCGGCGTTAAAGGGGGTCGAACTCCACATAACGCGCAAACCGCGCTCATCCGCGCCCTTGCGCAAATCCGCCATTCGTTCGCCGCATTCGACAAAAGCAAACCCCTCACGGGCAGCTTCGTCTTTTTCCAAGGCAGCCGAATAACGAGGAACATATACTCGATCAATCTCTGCGCGCTGGTGTGCGGTCAAATCCCCTGCCAGCACGAGCCCCCGTGCGATCGGCGGCTCATAGGGCACTTGGAGAAAGTCAGCCGCCTTGCGTAGCAGCCCCTCAAGCTCTCCACGCTCGGCCGCGCTCGGCTCGCGCCAGGCAAGTTCCAGGTTAGCCTCTAGCGAAGCATCTCGCTTAATCGTGTCCAAATTTGAGTACGGTTTCATCGGGGACATAGGAGCTGGGGTAATCGACAAGGGTGACTGCATAGACAAACCTTAGCAGGAGAATAACACAAATTATTGTCAATTACAGGACGCTCTTGGCATACTGCCCTGACTAAGACGGGAGACACCTCATGCAATTTAACTCGCGAGTCACCAGCTTCAAGCAGTACCCTTTTGCCATTCTTGCCGCAAAACGCAAAGCGTTACTGGATGCTGGACGAAAAGTCTACGACTTCAGCAAGGGCGATCCAGTGGAACCGACTCCAGCCTTCATTCGGGCGGCAGTCGGAAAGACGGTGCCGGAAGTTTCCCAGTATCCAGCAGTCAAAGGACTCCCAGAGCTGCGCGGCGCCATAGCCAAGTATGCGCAACGACGCTTCGGTGTGACTCTCGATCCAGAAAGTCAGATTCTGCAATGTAACGGCTCAAAAGAAGCGATCTACAATTTAACCTCAGTTGTTATTGGGCCGGAGTCGGAGCGTAAAGTAGTTATCAGCGCCTCGCCCAGCTATCCTGTCGTAGAGCGCAGCACCATAATTTTCAGCGGGGAACTGCATTCCATTCCTCTGACGGAGAACAATCACTACCTTATAGACTTAGCAGAAGTCCCCGAGAGCATTCTTAAGCGCACCGCTATCGTGTGGCTTAACTACCCAAACAATCCGACTGCCGCTTCCTGTAGCCTCGAATACTTGCAACGTCAAATCGAGATTGCGAAGCGCTACGACATCTTGGTTTGTTCCGATGAATGTTATGTCGACATGTACCTTGGCGACCGTCCTCACCCCTCAGCCTTGCAGGTCTCAACGGAGGGCGTGGTGGTTTTTCAATCCTGCTCGAAACGTAGCGGCATGACAGGATACCGCACTGGATTTATTGCCGGAGATAAAACTCTCCTCAAACACTACTTAAGTTTGCGCGATGCAATCGGCACTGAAACTTCAATCTTTGTTCAGCAAGCGGCCATTGCAGCCTGGAACGATGATCAGCATGTAGCTGAACGCAAGGCGATCTTCCTCGAGAAACGCGACTTCTTTCTTAAGTTTTTTGCAGCCGAGGGTCTCTCGTGGGCGCCGTGCGACGCTACCTTCTACATCTGGCTAAAAACACCAAAGGGACTTAGCGGCATGGAATATTCGGAGGCCCTTCTGAAAGAAGGAATAATTGTTACGCCCGGCGAATATTTCGGCCCCGGTTGTGAAGACCGCGTGCGCGTAGCCCTCGTTCCATCCATCCAGCAGTCTCAAGAAGCGGTGACACTGTGGAAAAAATGCCACTCCCAGCTTAAATAGCCTCCGTCGCTAGGGCTCCCCCACTACCGGCCCAAGTGCCTGACAGCACTAACCATTCGCCCGCATAGCCGTGCGCAAAATGCGCACGGCGTTCCCGGGTAGGCAACGCCCCACCGAATCTCCCCATAACAATGGAGAGATCCGGCAAAAAGGTTTTAGTTGTTGTGGGGAGGGTTATGAGGGTATTTCTACGAGGCAGGCACACTTGCCTTAAATTATTCGTACTGGCTTTCGTCATCGGGATGCTGCTCGCTTCGACAGCATTCGCTGCACCGTACACCATACAGAAGGCCCAGAAAGACGTTCGCTCGCTCAAGAAGCAAAGCAAACTACTCAGCACCGAAGTGCGTGACTTGAAGAGTCAGTCTGATTCGCAGGGCGGCGCCCTCAATACGCTGACTCAAATTGTCTCGGAAACTTCGAGCAAAGTGAATTCCATATACGTAACCTTACAAGGGGAAGCGGGAGCTTCAGGAATTGCTGGCCCAGCAGGCGAAGCAGGTCCGACCGGTCCACAGGGCCCCCAAGGTGAACAGGGACCACAGGGTATTCCCGGTTTACCGGGAGCCCCCGGTCCCGTCGGCCCACAGGGAGCAACTGGCCCTATGGGATCGAGCGGACCGCAAGGACCGGCCGGAGCTGCAGGCCCAGTCGGCCCTCAAGGTCCAGTGGGACCCGCAGGCCCGGTTGGTCCGCAAGGAGCACCAGGGACAGCAATCGTAAACATTCTGTTGAACGTGAGCCCCATCACGATTGGCTACTCGCCGGGTGGAGGGACTACCGCATATGGAGCGTGGATAAACGCCAAGTACTGCAGTCTGGCCGAGGTAAGCTTGACGGATTCCGTTATGGACGGCCAGCCTTCTACGATTATTGAAAAAGGCTGCGCTGTGGAATCTCAAAATGTAGCGGGAGGTAAAAAGTTTCGCTCCGTAGCAAAACTTTCTTGCGGTAGCAGCTACCTCTGTTACCAGTATAGCGCCTACGTGGGTGAGATTACCTGCTCATTAAATTGCTTCGAATAGAAAGAACAAGGGCGTCGCACGAGCAACCTCGTACGACGCCCTAAGGTATTCGAACTCAGTTGAGCAGGAACTATTGAATCTTGGTGATCTTCGTTCCCTGCAAACCGAGCCCTGCCATCAGCCCCTTCTGTTCGAAGAAGAAGGCATACACTCCCTTTCGAGCGGTAGTGGTGCTGAAAGATTCCGAGAGACCCTTATCTAGAATGGTAACCGTTGGGCCGACACCAATCTCCCAACCTTCAGACGACGTCAAATACTTAAGATCCGAGTCGCTCATGAAAAACATGGCATAGCCGAATTTCTGCAAGCCGGCCTGCAAGCCGAAGGATGCCGAGACAGAGCTATAGTTCCCGCTGGCGTACCCGTCCTTGAACAAGACTCCTTCGCCAAATTGTCCACCGACCATAAATCCACCCTTCACGATGCTTGGGAACACAAGAATTCCTTTGGCAGTCGCGCCCAAGGCGCGCGCCCCAGCGCTTGAACTATAGAGCGCATCTAAGGCAGCCCGGGAATCCGTTTCGAGTTGGGCACGCTGAGCAGATGGAGAAGTCTGCGAGCTACAGCCGCAGGCTAAAATTGAGAGACAAAGAGCCAGTAAGAGTTTACGCATACAAAATCTATTTAATAGCAAAGGTTGAATATGCGGCACGCAACACTGTGCCGCGTACCGTGAACGCTGAAATGTTTGAGCAAAGAAGGGCTTTTTGCAAGAGGAAATTGCTAAATTCAACCGCATGGCTGCTGCGCTGGAATAAAACCCAGGCAGCAGCATTCGAGCTACCTATTTGCCCTTAATGCGCTCGTCTCCCTCAAAGCGACGCATAAAGTCTTCAGTATTCTCGAACAGAATATACTCGCCCGGTAGCAGCTTGACGGAGTTAAAATCGCGCACCGCATTGTTCGGAGCGATGGCCAGATTATTAAAACTGCCGTTCAAGTCTTGCACATTTACATACTCGCCCTTGGTTGCGGCATTCTCGCGACAATCCTTGAGCTTGGTACCCTTTGAAATGTTAACTCCCGCGGCGATAAAGTTTTTATTACCCACCACGATGCCCGTGCCGATGCGCGCGAAGCTTCCGATAAAATTCTCATCGCCCACATATACCGGAACAGCATTCGCAGGACTTAGGACGCCTTCCATACTTACGAAGGACCCGATCTTGTTCTTGCTACCAATCTGCGCCGCTGAGGCAATCGAGGCATGCGAATCGATCATGTTATCGTCGCCGATATAAGCCGCCAAATTAACTGCGGCATGGAACATGAAAATATTGCGCTTCCCAACATACACGCCGTCGCGAATCATAACTGACGGCACGATGCGATTTCCGTCCTTCTGCAAACGCTCACCGCGCACGCTCATTAAGCTGGGAAATTTATCGATTCCGCCTACTGCTACGGCATTTTGATTTGCCAAGTATTCCGCTCCGGCACTCGAACGCAACGGCATTGCGCTGCTACCTTGCGGTAAAAGAAACCGTCCCTCCGCAGTCAAGAAATGGTTCGGCAGATAGGAGAAGGAATCGAGGAGAGCTTGACGAGCCACGCCGTCTGAACCTCGAAGCGCCCCTTCATTGAACAATTCAAAGAGGGTGTTCGTGCGATACTTCGTATATTCGGGGAGCGTCTTAGTGTTGGCATCCGCCTGTGCCAAAATTCCAATGCGAACCTGAGAACGCTGCTCGCGAGCAGTTTTGAGAAATTCGATATTGGGATGCGTTTGACCATCGCCATTAAAGGGAGCAAAAGCACTCAGCAAAGTCTCAAGTTCTTCCTGCGTTGCTGCTCGCTCAAAAAACCCTTGGGCCCCCAGATCCGGACGGCCAAGCAGTTCAAACAGCAAGTGCAGCGTTCCGTACTTACCCTCACCCACCATTGACGCAACATAACTGGCTGTCTCAGGGCCTTCGGCGCGCATGAAAAAGAGTAAGGCCTTTTCGCGCAAGCCGCTGTGCGCTCCGGCCAGTTTCTCAATCAGCGCGGTGAAATCAGCCTTGGAGGCGGGAATGGAATATTGCGAACGATTCAGGGTAAGGTTTGACATATATACTCCAAAATTTTCACTCCCTGTAATACCATAAGGCGAACTCTTAGCGAATAGGAATGACGAGTATGCCTCGAATAATTGCCCATCGTGGCGCACGCTCTGAAGCCCCGGAAAACACCTTAAGCGCTTTTCGAAGAGCTCGAGAGCTTCCCGTACACATGGTCGAGGGCGACGTCGCGGTAACAAAGGATGGAGTTGCCGTCTTTATTCATCAAGAAACACTAGAACCCGCTGCCGGAAGCAGGCAGCTACGCCTGGCTGCGCGCAACGAGGCTCGCGCATGGATATCGGCGTCAAGCTGGAACCAAATTAAGGACCTCGATGCCGGGTCGTGGTTCGGCCCGACTTTCTCCTCTGAGCGTATTCCAACGTTAGAGGAGGTTTTAAGCCTGGGATGGTCAAAGCAAAGTCTCCTGCTGGACCTCATTGATCCCCGCTATTGGGTAGCCCCTGACGACGAGAGCGTCGTTCGACAGTTCCAAGAATGCGTCATTCCGACTCTGAGAGCTGCCACTGCGCAGGGAGCATCGCTTGCGGTACTGGCGTTCAATCCTTGCATGCTTGAGCTCTTCCAACGCGAGCTCCCGCTTGTGCCTCGAACCTACGCCCTGTGGACTAATTCCCGGGGTATGGAATCCTATGTTCAAGAGCAGGCTAACAAACTTAAAATCTCCACCCTCACTATCGCAGACTTTATGCTGAGAGATGAGCCGCAGTGGCTAGCTTTAGCGCGCGACGCGGGTTACGAGCTTGGCGTTTTCGAATTGACTCCTGACTCACATGAGCAATTTCGATCATGGACTCCGCAACTACGCCAACCAATGTGGGATCTAGTTATCGAGAAGCACGTCGACTGGTTTACCACTGACTTTCCGGCCGAGTTTGTTGCCTATCAAAACAGCATAGCCATACAGAAGCGCTAAGCTAAAAGGCGTCGTAGACATTTTTCGAATCGAACGTCGTGGCTCTCTAATGAACAGACTCCGCGCGTTCCGTCCGCATGCTCACTGAGCGGCTCCGCCGGGGCCTCTGCGGGCTCTACACCAGAGGCATCATCGAGGACGCGCTTAAGATCGCGCAGCGTCAGGGCGTGAGCAGGAGTGCGGTCTGCATCCCCTGCCTCTCCCAAGCGTACGATAGTTTTGATGCCGATCTTTGTGCCAAAATCGATTGGGCGTCGCAGCAAAGAAAAGGGCAGAAATTTTGTAATATAAAAACTTCCAGCGCATAGCGCGGTTTGGGCTAAGTCTCGTAACTTCTCCTCGCGCCCAAAGCCATCGCCCTTCAATTTTGCCTTAATTGCGAATTGAACTCCGCCCTGCACCAGACCTGCCGCCGCTGCAACCATCAATGCATGCGCCCAGGGCTGCGCTACCCCCTGCGTCAGTGCGGCCAAAGGGAGCACAGCCGCTATGGCCGAAACTCCCGAGGTAGTTTTCGCCAGGAAGTCAGACCAATCGTTTTTGGTCATTCGAAAGCCGGCCATGTCGCGATTACAAAAACGCACCAGAGTTTCGAAGCGCTGTAGCTCCTCGCGGCTGGGACTCTTGTCGAGAATATGCTCGCGATAGTACTGATCTGCCGATCTCACATCACGATCCATGACCTGTCCCTCACGGGTAAAGGGATCCACCCTTCGAATCCATGACCCGCTGCGTTCATGTTGGTGCCACTCGAGGAGTCGAGCATGCAGCGCATGAACATTCTCAGGCACCCCTTTGAGAAGTCGCTGGATGTCATGCCAGGCATCGCCCGAAGTCTCGCGCTTTAGGCGATCGTCCAATACTTCGCCCCGACCGCTAGGAGAGCGTTCCTGCGTGAGAAGGAGATACTCCGTGCGCAATACATCGATTTGCTCCGGTTTCATGCCGTTGAGAATGCGTCGGATGCCGTTCTCGTCGGTTCGACCATACCCATCGACACAATGCCAAATATCAACTGCCTTAGGCGCAGATTCGTTGTGATAGAGAGCCCGAATAAGCACGACGTCAGCCTCTCTCATTCTGCCTTGGATAGCTTCCCAGAAGTTGGAGCCGTACTGACTCTCAAAGCCATGCACCAAATCGAAACGTCCCTGCAGGCTTTCTCTCCGCATCATCGCAAGAAGGGACGGCTTGCCGACTCCCTCTATCGCGCATCCGACGCGCGCCGCACGGTATAAAAGCTGGTCCCCTCGCAATAATGCTAGTGCGCGATCTTTGGCATAACCTTCACGCATTCCAGCTTCGAGGTCGGCCTGCATCGCGCTGCCAGGGAACTGTTTCTGGTATGCGAGCGCGAGTGCATCAAATTTTTCTTTTCCTATGGATTCCAAGATCTCGAACACGCGCTGCTCTTTCCCGAACATGCCGCGGATACTCTTTCCGATGAGATACGCATCAGCTTGCAAGGGATCTTCGTGACGCAACGCAGCCTCATGCGCTACGCCAGGCACGAAGCGCTCGCGGAGCGTTCTCGCAAGCTTTGCTGCGTTAAAATACTCCAGCTTTTCATCGGGCCGTGGCTGCTTTGCAAGTAGACATTGCGCATGCTTTACAATCGAATTGGTCGGCATGAAGAGTTTCATTCCTGGACGAGCGAAAGACTCCGCCACAAAGTCCGAAAGATCCTGCCCATAACGACTGCGGAACGCATCTTTGATCAGATCTATTTCTTGTGGAGTCTTGTTCCCCAATGCATCGAAGAGGGTCTTACAATGCGGAAGAAATCGGCGCAGCGAAATTGAAACACTGATTGCTAGTTTATCCGCGTCAAGCCGCATGCGAATACCGCGCTGCTCTTCTGCTATCAGCACTTGATCGACTCGTTCAACGAGGTCCGGATATTGCGAAAATAGATCGGCTTGGGCCGCACGGTAGGCGGCGATGGCCGCGCGTTCGGCTGCGAGCCCCTGAGCATCGAAGTCCCGCCCTTGCGCAAGACCACATCGCAGCGCATGCGAGCGCAGCGTTGCCTCGACTACTTCGAGTCGAGCTTCGTCATGGGCTTCCTTGGCCGCTACGAAGAGGCTCTGAAACTGCACCGCGCCAGCAGGACAGATTTGTAAAGTTCTATCAATCGCAGTATCGAGGGCCACATCCAGACCCTCCACTTGCGAACTATCACAGCCAGCCTCGCCGCGCAGTAATCCACGATGCAGAGCGATCTGCATTACCTCTTCGCGCAGCGCGCGAAGAACAGGCTCGTTAGAGCTAATTCCCAATTCACGATCTACTCCCTGAACACTGCCGGCCAGCGCCGACAGTGCAGCCGCCGGCCGCGTCGGAACTGCGCCCGAAGGTTCCAATGGTAAGGAGGATCGATCCAACATACAGCTTAACAACAGTAAAAGGGTGAGACAGGCGTTTTGAAACCATCAGGTTCTTAACTTTTTCTCCTTTCAAGCGCGCTTGCTTCTCACCCCCCGACTGACACAGGCAGATCGCAGACTGCAAGCTCGAAGACCTGCAGGTGCTGGACGATCCGGCCATGCTCCACTACGACGAGCTCGAAGACATTGGATTCTCCGAAGAGGATTCGCAGACGCCGAACCGAATCCGGGCGCGCGTACTCACGGGAGTGCACGGGTGGCTTACCGCGCGGCACACAAACGGCTACCACAAATCCATCGAAAGCTACCCTCTTCCAGCGTTTCGAACGCTTGAAAAGATCTACGATTTTCGGACGATCCAAGCGCGGCTCCTCGTAGAAGTGCAAAGCCGCACGAAGCCAGACGAAGCTTTCGCGAAAAACATCGGACCAAGGCTTATGTTCTACCTGGGCATACAGCTCATGTTCGTGTCGGTGTTCTGGCGACCAAGTTCGGTAGTAGCGCCGAAAACGTCGGGACAGAAAGCCGTAGCCGAAACGGAGCGAGCCGACAGCGTGCACGATCACTTCAGCGACATTAGTCACCAACTTCACGCGCAGCCGTCGGTCGGCAACCGCCTCGAGCGGGTGATGCCAGAAGCGATTTCGACCGCTGGGATCTTTTGTGCTCCGCCATTCCCGAATCGAGTCAACGAAGGGATAGATCAGGTATTTTCCAAACCACAGAACTTTGAGAATGGGAGGCAAAGGCATGGCTGCCCTCCTTATTCCAATCGCCTCTGGCAAAGGAATCAGGCACGCGAACGCGCCCCGATAAAAAGCGCACCGTCACCCCGAGTGACAGTCCGCGATGGTAAGAGAGAATTAAAATAGGCGCCTCTTCGCAGAACTAACATCCGCGGAAAAAGCCAAAACCAAATAACGCCTATCTCCTCGCCAGCAACAGAAAATGCCGCTCGTGAGGAGACAGATCAAAAGGCTCTACTCAAAAAATGGGAATCAACAAGAAAGAACACTGCGCACTGCGCCAGTCTGCCATTCTAACGTCAAAGGTGATTCTACTCAAAAACACCTAGATATGCGGATTGCTTAAGCGCAATTGGCGCAATCAGGGGCTGTGCCCGACATTCAAAAAGTGAGAATTGAACGGGAAAAGAGATAATGCCCAGGAGAGGACTTGAACCTCCACGGATTGCTCCACTAGCCCCTCAAACTAGCGTGTCTACCATTCCACCACCTGGGCTGACGATTAGGTCAGAACTTTCTATTTCTTAGCAGCAGCATCCGAGGGAGGAGCTTCTACTTTTTGCGGAGCGACAGGAACTACTTCCCCCTGCGCCGACGCTTGCTCAGTCTTTGCCGCAGGAGCTTCACTCTGCGCGCTTGGCTGAGCCAATTTCCCCATAACCGATCCATGCAATGGATCTACGGTTACGGTTCCGGCTGACTCGGCAAGACTCGTGTAGTAACGAACCAAGAATATCGACGTTGCCATAAAGCAAACAGCGATGATCGTTGTGACCTTCGTAAGCATCGTCCCTGCTCCAGCAGCACCGAAGACGGTGTTGCTACTGCCACCGAAGGCAGCACCCATGCTGGCGCCTTTCCCCTGTTGCAAGAGCACGAGCCCAATTAGGACCACGCAAAGGAGCAGATGAATTCCGAGAACGAGATGAAACATTTCTTAGTTCACTACTTTAAGTACCGGTTCAGCCTGGAGCTTTCTATCAAGAATCTCGATGAGATTCAACGCTAGGGCACGAAATATCCCGCCAATTTGAGAACTTGCGTCAGAAGCCACGGGCAGGCCCTTATCGCCGCCCTCACGTACCGTTATATCAATCGGGATAGAGGCCAAAAAGGGCGCTCCGAACTGCTGCGCGAGAGCCTTTCCACCCCCAGAACCGAATATTTCGTAAATCTTACCATCCGGCGCGACGAAACCGGACATATTCTCAATGACGCCCAACACGTCGACGTTGACCTTCTTAAGCATGTTCATTGCTTTGCGGACATCTGCCAGCGCCACTTCCTGAGGAGTGGTAACCACAACCGCACCGGCAATCTTGACAAGCTGCGTCAGCGAGATTTGAGCGTCGCCCGTTCCAGGAGGCATGTCGATAATACAGTAGTCGACTTCGCCCCAGCTAACGTCGGAGAACATCTGGGAGAGCGCTTTGTTGAACATGGGACCGCGCCAGATGACTGCATCATCGGGGTGCTGAAGAAAAAAGCCCAAAGAAATGTATTTCAGACCGAACTTCATCGGCGGAATGAGCTTGCCCTCATGATCGGCTTTGATCTCCCCGCCGCCGAGTAAGGTCGGAATACTCGGACCATAAAAGTCGCTGTCGATAAGAGCGACCTTCGCGCCCGTACCCGCCAATGCGACGGCAAGGTTTACGGCCACAGTGGATTTACCCACCCCGCCCTTCCCTG
>JAFLCA010000133.1 GCA_017302875.1 Deltaproteobacteria bacterium | reverse complement strand
TGCCAGTCTTTCTGAGAACGCTGGGCGTGTTCAGCAGGATTTGTTAATCGATTTTCAAAAACCCAAGGTTGAAGTTCTGTCGCTCCAGCATGTCGCTTCTCAAGGTGGTGCCGAGTTCGTTGTGTACCGAGCGCAGGATTCCAACCTTAGCGAGTCTGGTGTGCGGGTGGGCGAAGCTTTCTTTCGTGGCTATAAAGCTGAATCGATGGATCCTTCCTTCGCGCAGCATCCGGAGATTCATGTTGCACTGTTTGCCTTACCCTTTGGATTTGATGCCGTGAAGCAAAAACTAGCGGTGGAGGCCTCCGATAGCGCAGGGAATAGCACTTCGGTCCCCCTGCATTTCCGAATTGCGACGACCGTGCAGCCAAACGTTGCCTCGAAGCTGACAGAAAAGCTTTTGACCAACAAAGTTCCCGCCTTGGTGGAGAGCTATCAACACATGGCAGGGCGTACAGACAGGATCCCCCTGGATACGATCGAGCAACAAGTAGCCGCGTTCAAGATTGTGAATGAGGACTTTCGCGCTCTTCTTGAGAAAAAGTTACAGGATCTTGCGCAGTCCAGTGATCGGCCCCAACTTTGGAAGGGGGTTTTCTTGAAGCCGATGCCCTCTGCCACCTCGTCGACATTTGGAGAAAGTCGTAATTACACACTAAAAGATCTGAACGGCGGACATTCCATGCACAATGGACTAGATCTCGCCTCGGTTGCTAATGACAAGGTAGTTGCTGCGAATGATGGTGTAGTCGTCCTCGCTGGTGACTTTGGGATATACGGCAACGCGATTGTAATTGATCATGGCCTCGGACTTTTCTCCTTGTACGGACATCTCTCCTCGGTCAGTAAGAACGTGGGGGACTCGGTTGAGAAGGGCGCTGAAATCGGACGCACCGGACAAACGGGGTTGGCTGGCGGCGATCATCTTCATTTTGAATTTCGAATCCGGGGTACGCCCGTCACGCCGATAGAGTGGTGGGACGCAAAGTGGCTTCAGGACAATATCGATGGGAAGTTGGCTGAGACGCAGACCCAGCTTGGCTCGGGCGCTTCAGCGGCTAGTAAATGAGGCGGCGTATACTTCGTTTAACGCCAAGGATAGCTCGTAACTCTCTGACTCCATTGAATAAAAACGCTATCTATCAATCCATCGAAGATATCCCATAACATTGCTTAATACGTAGAAACCAGTATCCTTTGGCACGTTTAGGGCTTTGTCTTCGGGGGCATATGAATAGTAGCGGGCGTTCCCAGTTAATTCTCGGGTTGGTTGCGGTGATTGGAATATTTTCGACCGCTGCCACCGCGCAAATCGTAGTGACAACTAAGCCCGCTCAATACGCAATCCAGTGGCCATGCTACCTGGCCATCGACGAAAGTTCAGATGTATATGCCTGTGAATCCTGCCCAAAAGGCCAAGCTCCGGCATATGTTTTTCCAAATGGGCTCGAGTTCGATTCACAGTATCATTTTGTCTGTTTGGACAACCTCGGCACCTATAATTCCGAGACTGGTGCAAAGACTGCGTCAAATTTTGACAGCGCGCTGCGCGGGTATGTATTGAATGGAAAGTATCTACGTACCAACCTTCAAACGGAGACGCCGCTCCTAAATCGGTTTGTATCGAACAGAAATGACTTTCGTTTAAATATCGCTGGCACTTCGGCCGCAAATGCTCGACAGAATGTATTGTGGGGTTCGGAGGTAAATCTCTATTACTATATCAACAACTACCGAAAGTTGTTTTTGAACAACACCTTTATTGGATCGCTCGGACTTTCTCCTACCGCCACTCTCAATGTTCAGAATCGTCAATTTAGACCCGACCTCCAAGGAATCGTTAATTCTCGTTTGCCTTGGTTCATTCCAAACGAATTAACGGCATTCACGCCTGCTTCAGTTTCGCCTCCTCAGAATAATTTTGTTGAGCCGAGCAAGCGTCGAGCAGCCACTACTGACGCGCTCGATACCCTTAGCCTTGATCCCGGCTTTGTGGTTGGGCAGTATTCTGCGGTCCTTTCAAACTGGCTTACTGTGGGAAATGCGCAATGGCCGAACGATCCCACGTGGGGAAGCGTTGGAAATGTAAGCTGGCGTACCGACATTCGTCCCGCTTTGCTGGAAGGAATCAAACTTTGGAATGCGTATCGCTATACGAGCCGTACTGAGCCATATCAGTATGCCAAACGTGTGATGCGACGTTGGAATAGCTACTCCTGTGGCGGCATCAACCAGGCCCCCTGCAATAAGGGCCACAAGATCGACAATGTAATGATGTATCTGGATAGCGCGGATCCGCTTTTGAACAATCCGACCAATCCGTCATGGCCTGCAAGCAACTCTGACGATACGTTGCTGTTCCCTTACGGCACAAACTATCCGACTACGGGAGTGCGCTCTGGTGCTGGCACTGGACACTTCGGTCCAACGAACGGTGCGCTTGGCGGTATGTTTATTGGCGCGCTCTTCTACGACATCTCCAAAGAAGTCGGCCTGGGGGACTACAAAACCGATCAATTGTTTTGGAAGACCATTTCTTTGCTCGATCCGGCACAAGCAATTGATATGACCACCTTCGGTCAAAGAGTTCAGCAGGCAGCTCGTGCGCTCTTCCCGAATACCGGTAATCCATCGATTAGTTGGTACGAGCAGGACATCGTCGATGTCTTTGCCTCGCGCGGGGTGAAGATGAACAATGTAACCAACTTTTTGGATAATGTTCCGGCAGCTTTGGGGACGGCCACGAATCCCGGTCCGGGAACGTTGACCAACGTCAATTCAGTAGGTTTCGGCTCGTCAATCCCGGAATCTCAGAGAAACTCCTCGACGGGCTACAACTTTCTCAGTTTCTTTATTAACGGATACAACGTAAGTACGCCCGGAACTCAGTACGTCACCTACCAGTTCTACAAATTCTCGAAGTACGGCCCTTGCGACGCGCTTGAGCTGACGAACGGAACCATTAATACACTCTCTTCCACTAATCCTATCTTGAATTACGACGGGTCGATGGCCGCGAAGTATCAGGGGCGTAGCTTGGGGAATACCTTGGTTATGTCTCCGGGAAGCACCATGAACTTCCTGCGCCGCCGCCAATCGTGTGTAAGCGAAGAGGAAGGGTACTACGCTGAAGACGTGCGTCCGTTCGGTTTCCGGGTGCTAAAGGCCATTCCAAATGGATTTACATTCGCCACCACTCGAGTGGGCACGGTCGGGGGACGCTATTCCTACCGGCTCAGTATCGTGGATCCTTCGCTGGCACTAAGTGGTCCCAACACGGGCCCGGCCACGTACAATTGGGTGTTCACGGAGTACAACGGAGCCGTTGTAAATGCGTCTGGTCAGGAAGTCATTTACAACGCGCTTCCTAATCAGCCATTCACGATTTCTGTAACTCGTGTGCGTGGAGCGCAGAATGACAATATTACCTTGCGTGAGCGCGGAAACGATCTCGATCGCAATAGTGGGAAGCAATTCAACCAGGATTTCTGGAATCCGGGGTATCCAGTCGGATTCGACACCATTGTAGATCGACGTCTCGTCGAAGGTCATGGTTCCTATAATTCGGCGTTAAACCCAGTCGGCGGAGCGTTTGGTGTTCAGGGTCGTCGTTGGACCACTCCTAATCAACTTGTTAAGCCATTGCGTTTCAGCACGGTGTCGCATGGATTAGGATCCGGGAGCAATCAGAACGGGCCTTACCACTTTGATCAGGCTGTCTATTACAATGCTTGCATTTGGAGCACCCGAGAGCATGTGACGAACTTCCCGGGCTGTCACAGTGATTCGCCAAATGGCGACTATGAAATCCAGGTGCCGTTTAGTCAGGTTGGAATTAATCTGAACGATCCTTTCGCTACGGTTACCGCATCATTGTTGCCGGGATATTTATGGACGGTCAACTATCCGGCTGATTGGCGTTTGCTTCCGAACCAGGAATATCATTTCGCGGGACATATCTCCGCCAGCGTCGTTTCGAACGGCTATTCCTATAATGTCTGCTCATATGCGCAGGCAGCATGGGATGGATTGGTTGCGGGAAATGCTGCGGACAGATCTGATTGGCTGGCCGGTGCGAACTGGAGTGGTCAGAGTGGTGCGCCTGCTCCGCAGACGATGCGCCAGTATCTCTCGAGCTCAGGCTCGGTTAGCAACTGCACGCTTTCAGCGTATAAGTTTGAAGGGCAGACGGTTACTCAATAGTGCCGCTGTTCTTCTCGAGTGTGCCGATGCAGGCTTTCTCCCGAGTAGTGCTTGAAGCCGGTCTTCTTGCCGCACTCTGCTTCTTTGTATTTGTCAGCAAGGAAACTACCCCAGCACTACCGCTGGCGACTGCTGTTTCAGAGCAGAAGCTCCAAGAGATTGTTCTCGCGAATGCGGAGGCGACCTATCGCTTGATAGGTCAGACATCAAACGGACCCGATGCTACAACAGCGATTAATCAGGCAGGTTCTTTCGCCACAAATTGGACCCTTGAGCCTGGCTCCGAGACAATTGATCCCCATATCCTCGCGCCGCTCCTGCAAAGCCTTTTTAAGACTCAGCTCGTTAAGGCGCAGACGTCGCAGGATCTAGAGACACTGGGGCTTTCTCCCGCGTTGATGAGCCTTACGCTGCGGAGCTCAGAGGGAACCAAGACTGTTCGAATTGGAAAACTGAATACCTATCTTGGTCGTCACTATGCGACCGCCAGCGGAGAAGTTGGCGTATTCCTTGTGGACAAATCCCTTGCGGACGCAGTTCAGACGGCAATTCAAGCTCTGCAGCATCCATCATTGCCGCTCAGCAAGGAGACTGTGCGGCCTACCGCAGAAGAGCTAGAGTGAGCTTCTGGGTGCTTGGATATTTCTCTATATGAAACATAGTTGGGCAATCTCTCGCAGGGAAATAGGCAGTTTCTTTCATGCGCCCCGCAGCTATCTCTTCCTAAGCGCGGCTGTCTGCATTTGGGGTTTCTACTTTCTAAATTTAGTCGGGCGCTACAACTTCTTAGTTGCTCGCGCCGCTGGTATGCAACTGGATCAGGCGTTGCAGATACCGACCTTGCAGCAGTTTGTGATCTCGGCCTACTTCCAGCTTGTTCTCGCTAGCCTGGCAGTGCTCGTTCCCCTCCTTGCGATGCGAACTTTTGCAGAGGAGCGAGAGACCGGCACCTTAGAACTCCTCCTAACTGCGCCAATTTCTGCGATGGATATTGTAGTCGGAAAGTTTCTGGCATTGAGCGCGCAAGTGCTTTGCTTCGTCTCACTTTCCGCGATTTTTCCACTTTCGCTTTTTTACTTTGGCGCTCCAGATAGGGGGGCACTGCTTTCAGGTATTTTGGGCCTTACGCTGTGTGGATTTGCGTTTGCAGCTAGCGGCCTCGCGGTGAGCGCGCGCTGTGAACGGCAACTGTCAGCAGCCGTGGCAAGCATCTGTATAAATAGCGCCCTCCTGCTACTGCATACCCCAGCCGCAATTTTACCTTCGAGTTTGCGAAATATTCTGGAGGTAAGCTCTGCCTATCTTGAGTCTTCCGCTTTCTTCGATGGGTATATTTCCGCCCAGGGGATCGGCTATTTTCTCCTCCTTGTCCTCGTGGGCCTCTGGGCTGCACATGCAAGCGTGTCGATGCGCTCACGATCTTCTCTCAACCGGGCGCACCCTGGCTCGGCAAGTCATGCTCCGTTCGGTTCGATTTCAGTCGCGTTGACGCTGCTGATGGGAGGAGTGTTGCTCGGTTACAGCGTCAACAGCTTCACGTGGTGGCCGGTTCTCTTGGAGTTCGCCGTAGGGGGGACTATCGCGCTTCTGTACGTAATACGCACAAGTGTGCGCTCGGATTCGCTGCCGAGATTGCTGAGTGCAACGCTCAGAGTAGGGGTGCTTCTCGCTTTGTTCTGCATTGCGGTTCGATCTCGTAAAGTTTGGGACGTCAGTGACCTAAGAGCCTTCACGCTGAGTCCCCGTACGCTGGCTCTGGTCAAACAGCTGAGGCAGTCAGTTGAAGTTCGATATGTGTTAAGGGGCAGCAGCGATGAAGATCGGCGCGCAACGCGCTTTCTTGCGCAGTTTGTCGCCGCCAATCCAACTCATATTCAACTCACTATGGTGGATCCGGTCGAGTATGTTGACCTTCTTGGTGCTCTGGGTATTCGCCAAGGCACAGTTGTACAAATAGTTGGAAGCAACGAAGGTTCCCCGCAAAATTTTCAACTTCCTCGTTTGGAGGAAAATGCGATCGCCGCTGCTCTCGAAGCTGTTCTCAATCCAGTTCCGCAAAAAGTCTTGGTGTGGGAGGCGGCAGGCGCAGCCCGCCTTGAAGATACCGGGCCCTACGGACTGGCCAAATTTGGTCTGGCATTGGAAGGGGAAGGATTCCAGGTACAGTCGTTGCCCGAAGCGGTTGAAGCCCTTCCGAATGATGGAAGTATTGTGGTTCTGGTCGGGCCGCGAAGTCTGCCCAGCGCGCAAGTCTTGCAGGTGCTAAATGAGTTCTTGCTCTCAGGGGGAAAGTTATTTCTGTGCATTGATCCGATCGTAGGTTCTGCGTTTAGGGATCTTTTACAGCCATACGGAATTCAGCTTGTTCCTGGAGTTCTGGTGGATCATGAGCAGGCCAGTTTTTCGCGGGGCCGGGCAGGTCTCCAGCCGCTTATCTCAGCCCTGTCTGAACACCCCATCACCAATACTTTGGGCTCTGCTCGCGCGGTGATCATGAATAGTATTGCCACCTTTCGTTTGGAGCCTGCTTCAAATGCCGACGTCACAGCTCGGGAAATACTGTTCTCGAGTGCCGGCTCCTATGTGGAGAATGATGTCGTAGCCGCTACTACAGGCAGAAAGAGTTTTTCCACTAAAGCTTCCGAAACAGAAGGCTTGGCGGTCGGCGCGGTAGTGGAGCTACAGCAGAAACCCGCCCTGACAGTATACGGAGATAGCGATTGGGTCCTTAACTCAGCCTTGGAGTTTTACAGCAATTACGACCTCGCTCTTAATTCTCTGCAATGGCTTGCTCAGCGTGATTGGGCTCTGACCCCCCGCACCAAACGAAAGTATGCCGCATCCGTTGCCTTGTCCGGCCAAGCGTTCACGCAGGTCATGGTTGGAACGGTGCTTCTGGCTCAGGCAATACTTCTTTTCGGGATCCTTTCCTGCCGCCGTCCGCGAACGACCTAAAGCCCTCATTTTGCGAACGAGGAGGCCATGCAAGGCGGGCCTGGTATCGCTTCGAATCGACTTTGACCTATCGATTCAAGAATGAATCGCATAAGCGAATCGAGTCGTCACGAGACATGGTGACGGGCATGACCATGAATATCGCTTGCGGGCGATCTTGGGCAGCTAAATCCATCACATTTTGTAACGTGTCATCGGAAACTCCAACCCCCACAGCTTTCTGCAAGGGAAAGCCCACTTCGCCTTTCTGGAGAGTGGCGTTGCATTGCTGCGTGGCATACTGAAATGCACCCGGACGTCCGAAGCAGGGCTCGTCGCCCATGCCCGTATAAAGACCGCCAACTTCGCCGTTCTTCCAATAGATCTTGAGACAGCCATTAAAGCCCGTCGGCTGAGTGCTGTATTTATTCTTTCGAGCTTTATCGATCAGTATGTATCCGCCGTATGACTCGGTGTTGTTGGTTGCTTTGAATCCAACCAGCTGCGCTCGTGGATAAATATAGACCACGCCCTTAGGTAATTTCAGGCGTCCCGCTTCGCACTCGTTTATGCGAGACAGAAAAGTCTTGATGACGGCTTTGCGATCCTTTAATCCCTGGCGCAAGGCAGCCACAGCGGCGCGGCGTTCATTCTGTGTTCGAACTTCGACAATGTTGATTGAGGTTAGGCCAAAGAGGTAGGACTTGAAGTACTTCTTGAAGGTCTTAACGTCTGAAGATTCCGGCTCCTTCAGAAGATACTTCGGCGCCAGTGCTTTTAACTTCTCGGAGCGATCCGCAATCTTGGCACGCTCCTTCGCAAGCGCATTAGCCCAAGCTTTGCTGTCAGCAAAGTCGTAGTTCTCTCCGACGTGATTGTTGATCAGGTAGGAATTGCCGTTGGAGTATCTGACGCACTCATAGCCATCACCAATCGGAATGAATTCTTCCGCAGCGGCCATGCTAACAGAGCAAAGCACCGAAAGAGGGGCGAGAACGGCGGCAAGAGAGACAAATACTTTCATATATGTTCCAAGGGTAAGGCGTTAAGCAGCCGGATCTTAAGGGGGCCAGCGGACTTAGTAAAGCCTAACATTGAGGTCGCAAAGCTGCGTATTAGATTTCAGTGATATACTGAGAACGGAGGACAAACGAGGGGCTGATAATTTGTCGCTTCCATGCGATTTGAGACCATAAAGGTCGAATAATTACCAATTTAATAGCGTCCTGAATTGTCTCCGTTAGATACTTAGCAGCGAAAGTGCCAGTCTGGTTTGATTGTTCGCTAGTCCGAGGATCTGGGTTGCAGTCTGCTGCCGTATTGAACTCGCAGTAAGCCTCGCCGTTTCATCTGCCACATCTACATCGCGGATGCGGGATTCTGCTGCGAGGCTATTTTCGCGTGAAACTTCTGAAACGGCGAGTATGCTCTGAAGCCGGCTTTGTGCAGCACCGAACTGTCCTTGGATCGTGGCCAGATCTCTTAGACGATTTTGCACGGTGCTAATTGAACTGAGAGCCTCCTGTCTCGTCTCTAGGCCGGAGAATTCAATTGCCGTGGTGTTGCTAATATTTCCGGCCACGACTGACATTGCAGCCGGATCGCTGGAACGAAGTAGTCGCGCGCCGCTCAAATCTAGAGTTAATCGCGCTGCGAGATAGCTGGGGGAGAAGGCGAGGTCAGCGCTCACCGCCGACGTAGTCGCTTCTCCGTTCGCGTTAACCGCTATGGAGATCTCTGTGAGTTGAGTGTAACCGTTAGCCGATGTCACGGTGACCTCATTGCCAGGATATCCCACTTCTGTTCCGGGCGGTCCGATGTCAGTGTTCTTTGCATAGATCTGAAGCTTGTACGTGCTTGTATTTGCATCCCAGTTCAATGCGAGAACGATGTCTCGTGTCGTTCCACCGGAGTCTGTAACTTGGGCTCTCATGAGCTGACCGTTCGCGCTTGCCGACAGGTCGTCAAATGTTGCGTAGGCTGCGTTGGGAGAAAGAGCCGTCCCAGTCCCAAAGAGTGTCGAGGCATAAATATTCCCGCTTAGAGTCCCAGTATTTGCAGTAGATACCGCCAGTCCTGAGCGAGACGATCCGTCTATTCCGGTATGTAGCTGAATCGCGCTGCCATTTGAACCCGCACCGGCTTTCAGAAGCGCAATCCCGTTGAAAGTGCTGGTATCTCCCAGGCGACCAAATTCCTTTACAAGAGCTTGGTACTCCTGGTTTGCAGATTGCCGCTGTGTACTGCTGTACGTTCCATTCGCGGCTTGCTCCGCAAGCTCATTCAAACGCTGCAAAATGGAAGTTTGTTCGCTGAGAGTTGAGCTGGCGATATTCAACGCAGAGAGACCATCGTTGATATTGCGATTTGCCATTCCATAGAGGCGACTGCGAGTTTTTAGGGAATCGGCGATTGCCAGGCCAGCCGCGTCGTCGCTGGCGCGGTTAATTCGCTGACCTGAGGCAAGGCGTTCGAAGGAGCGGGACAAAGCATTCCCGGCAGCGTTTAATGAACGCGATACCTGCAGCGCAGGGATGTTTTGGTTGATCGAGACTACCACTACAACTACCGAAACAACTTTGGCCTAAGCGGACTCCGTAAATAGTTCACTACACCTCTTGAAATCGGTATTTTCTCGCAGTTTTTGAAGCCCAAAATATGGTTCCATTGCGATGGCCGTGGAGATGGGAAAGATTGAGCTGCGGATCTACGAAAATTACCTACGTCATGTGGAATTATAGACGCTACCAGACGCGAAGCTGTCCAAGGTTGGCGCAGATTAAGCAGATTCGATATTTTTAGGCGCGTAGCAGACTGATGGCGAGCTGAGGCTGTTGGTTAGCCTGCGCAAGAACTGAGATAGCGGCCTGCTTAAGTAGCGTTTGGGAAATAAGCTGGCTACTTTCCATTGCAACGTCCACATCGCGTACTCTTGAAAGCGCCGCGGCGGTGTTTTCTTTGGCCGCGTTGGTGACGGCAAGGCTCGCTTGTATGCGGCTTGAGGTGGCGCCAATCTGGCCGCGCTGAGATGCTAAATCACCGATGCGGGCCGTGACGACGTCTAGCGCAACGCGCGCGCGGCTTGCATTTTCCAATCCCGTGAAATCAATTGCGCTCGTATCTCCTTGGAGGAGGCGCAGTGCTCGATAGTCGAGGGTAATATTTCCGTGAAAGCTTGGAGAGGTGTCGAATATGGTCAATGTTTGCTGCGCTGTCCCCGCAGTGATGACGCCATTTTGGTCGAAGTCGAACCCAATCGAGTCATTCGTAGTTTTCTCTCCCTCGAACTCAGCCTCCGCATAGGTATTTCCTGCACCTTCTCGAACGAGTCCCTTGGCGATCATGAAGTTTGCTTCCGGATCGCGAAAGAACACGAGAAACATGTCCTCTCCCGCCGGAGCGCCCTCTAACGACACGTGATGTATCACAGAATATCGCTCTAAGATCTGCTCGGCAGTAGGATTTGTCGCCGCAAAAGCACTAAAAGCCGTCAGTGTCGCTGAGTCATCAGTCGGGATGTGTGTTAGCCCAATCGTGCCACTCAAGGAGCCGGTGTCGAGCAACGCGGTACTGAGAATCGAGTTGGCGCTGCCGTTGATGCCGGATTGAATATTAAGGCGCGAGAGCCCGCCCCGGTCGGCAAGGGCAAGTGACTGCGAGTTGAAAGTGGTGGTCGATGCGGTGCGTGCGAATTCTTGCAGGAGCTGAGCGTATTCGCTTTGGAGGGAAGAGCGCTGGCGTGAGGAGAGAGAGCCGTTTGCAGATTGTTC
>JAFLCA010000132.1 GCA_017302875.1 Deltaproteobacteria bacterium | reverse complement strand
TCGTAGGTCCTCAAGTGCCGCATTGTCCACACGCGGAGCAAGTTTAGCCGCATCAGAGAGCGCCTGCGCTGCTTCGTCAACGAAACGAAGGGCAAGCGCGCGGGCCTCTTGCACAACCTTTCCAGGTCTTAACTCAGCCAATGCCTGCTTGGCAAAGAGCTCGTCTTGGTCGTCTGGAGCGCTGCGCAGACGCTTGGAAAGTGGGCTACCCGAGGCAAGCCAAAGCACATTCACCACCGAAGGTTTACGCTCGATTAAATCTAATCCTGATTTCTTGCCAAGCAGATCCTCGTCGGAGGTTACGTCGAGAATATCGTCTAGGATCTGGAACGCAATGCCGAGCTTTTCGCCGAACTCGGCCATCTTGGCTGCAGCAGCTGCCCCGGCTCCTGCCAAGTGCGCGGCGGAGAAAGCAGACAGTCTAAACAGTGCCGCAGTCTTTTTCTTCGCAATGGTAAGGCTGCTTTCTAATGAATGTTCCTGCTTATGAAGAGGTACCTCAAGAATCTCGCCTTCTGTCAGTTCGATGCAGGCGTCTTCTGTGGCGTTAATAATGTCCGCGTCGAGCCGTGCGCAGAGGCTAAAAGCGCGTACCAGCAAGAAGTCACCGGACAAAAGGGTGTTCTCGAGACCAAACTTCATAAAGGCAGATTCTTGATGGCGGCGGGTCGGGGCCTTATCAATGATGTCGTCGTGCAGCAAAGTCGCCATGTGGATGAGTTCGATGCCCGCAGCCACATCCAAGAGCGCTTGGCTGGCCTGCGGCATGCCGAAAGCGCGTGCAGTTAATAAGGTTAAGGCCGGTCGCATGCGCTTCCCGCCCAGGTTTAGAAGGTAGGCTGGAATCTCAGTCAAAAGCGCCGCGTCTGATTTCAGCTTCTCGCGAATAAGGCGATCCACCGCAGCCATGCCGGAGAGTGAGCTTAAGACCTTAAGAAGTCTTGCCTTAGCGGATTCTGAGCTGGGTAGAGAGGCAGCGCTTTGCATACCGGTTTTAGGAATAGGAATGGCGCCGAGTTCGCTGAGTTCTCGCTTAGCGCGGAGCTCTCGAATCGAATCAACAAAAAATGGTGTCCCTAATGGGATTCGAACCCATGTCTACAACGTGAAAGGCTGTCGTCCTAGGCCTCTAGACGATAAGGACCAATTCATTGAGTCGACACTATGGCCAAGAATGCTTTTTGGGTCAAGTCTAAGGGCCTGAATTTGCCTACATTAGTGCTTTAAGACCGAATTGGGTTGCTAGCCGTGCCCAAAATAGGTCAACGCTAGGGGCGAGATTAGGACCTTCTGGAACAGCGCTATGGTTCCGTGTCGGGCGATCTCTCCAATCGAAAGCGCTACAAAGAGCGCAACATAAAAGGGAACTAAGGAAAGGAAGGTCACCAAAGCCGAAGTTAGCCATTCCATTTCGCCCAGATAGCGGACGGAATGGAAGAAAACTACGAGAACGTTCAATTGCGCGACAAGAACAGCAAATGGAACGATGCGTATGAACTTATCGTGGTCGAGGCTCGAGCCCGTCATAAAGAGGGTCACAAGCGTCAGTCGGCCCATAGCCAGATAATTGAAAAGATATATGAGCCACAGGGCGAGGACGAAGGGCGTCACGCAGTAGGCAACCATACTCCAGAGTTGGCGCACGGTGACGTGAATGCCGAGAAGCTGTAAAAAAATACCCTCCACAAGGACGAAAATGAGGAGGGTAAAGAGCATTATCATGCTCAGGCTCAAGATAGCATCAGAGTTGAAAATCGTATTGCCGTACTTGTAAACTTGAGCGGCAATCGGAACGAAAACTGATAGCACGAAGCACAAGAGGATTGTGTTCCCATAGGGTGGCTTCTCGGCAGAGAGGAGCGAGCGCACGGTGCTTCCGGGCTCGAAGAGAAGCCCAAAGATTGCGTCTAGAAAATTCGGCTGATCCTGATGTCGGGGCGCCATGTAAACCGATCGCCGCAAAGATGCAGTCAAAGAAAATTTCACTGACAAGACTGAAGGAGCTGGCAAAGGCGCAAGGCCTCACGCTCGCTTCATTCACTGGATTAGCACCTCTTGAAAGCTCGGTAAAGGCGCTAAATGACTGGCAGCGCGCGGGCTATGCAGGAGAGATGGCGTACATGCAGCGCGCCCCAGAGCTGCTTTGCACGCCTCAGAATCTACTTCCAGAGGCACGCTCCATGGTGAGCCTGGCCGTCCTCTATGAGCAGCAAGCCGTGCTGGAGCGTCCCCATGGAAGCGGAAGAGTGGCTCGCTATGCTTGGGGCAATGACTACCACAGTGTCCTGAAGGCCAGGCTCGTTAATCTAGTGCGCACCCTTGAGGCACAGATGGGTGCCCTTATCACATTCAAGGTATTTTCGGACGCCGTACCGCTTCTTGAACGCGCTGTTGCGGAACGTGCCGGTCTTGGATTTATTGGCAAGAACAGCCTACTTATTTCTCCGGGCACGGGATCTCTATTTTTTCTTGCGGAAGTGCTCTGGGACGTGGAAATCGAAGATTCAGTCCTGCCTGTGCTGGCGGGCACCTGCGGTACCTGTTCCCGCTGCATCGAGGCTTGCCCAACTGCCGCCATCGTCGCGGACAAGACCATCGATGCAAGACGCTGCATTTCCTATCTGACCATTGAAAAGCGAACGGAGTTTAAGCTCTGGGAGCGCAGGGCAATTGGGGAATGGGTGTTTGGGTGTGATGTCTGTCAGGAGGTTTGTCCTTTCAACCATGCCACACTAAAAAGGGGAGCTCCTCAACATCTTGCCGAATTCGATCGCTCGCAAGGCGCCGGGCCTTTTCTGGAGCTGTCGGAGATACTAGCAATCCGGGACGATGCCGCGTTTAGGAAGCGCTTCGAGAAGAGCCCGCTTCTGCGAGCGAAGCGCAGGGGGCTATTACGCAATGCCGCTTGTGTTGCCGCCAATACCCTTGCGGAAGTTTGTGTGCCGGTATTAATAGATGCTGCAAGCTCGGACAGCGAGGAGATGGTTCGTACTCATGCGCTGTGGGCGCTCAGTGAATTGGGAAAGGCTGGTTCTCGCGTCGCCACACAGTATTTGGATAAGGTACAGTTTCATGATGACACTGAAGATGCGTAAATTGGCGCTGTTGGCCCTGGGAGCCGCTCTATGTTCGTGTGCTCCCGGCTTGGGCCGCAGCTTGGGGGTGAGTCCGATAACTCTCTCTAACACCGAAAGCCCGAGTTCAAATAGCACCACTGCGGTGCAATTGCAGCTGCGTCCGTTTGTGGATAATCGTCCTTCTCAAGCTATCGCGATAATCGATGGCCGCGACGTCAATTCGAAGGGCGATCTCGGCGACCAGGTCAAGCAGGCTTTCGAAACATCGCTCAAGGATCGCGGAATCGACACCGCCAATCCCAATGCGCCGATAGTCAGCGGTCAAATATCCTCGTGGTTTGTGCGCATCGACCCCAGCTTCCCAGTTTCTTCTGCCTTCGCTGAGGCAACTTTGGTGATAGAGGTTTCGAATCTTTCAAATCAAGTTGTGTTCACGGGCAAGTATTCCGGCGACACCGTCTTGAAGCATCCCATGCTTACGGAGAGTCGCATCTCCGATGCGCTGGCCCAGGCTATGGCTTACGCGATTGATGAGGCACTTCGCGACGATCGCTTAATGTCCCAGATTCAAAGCACCGCGCAAACTACGGACGAGGCACGCTCGTGGCGGTAGCCGTCGGGGTAGCCGGTGTGGCAGTCGGAGTTGCTGGCGCGTCTTCTTTTTTAACGAGTTCTTTCGCCATACGATCACGCATAACGTCGAACAGCAGTGGATCGCGATCGCGATAGGTGGTTAAAATTTTTAGCGCGGCATCGAGGTCATCTTTGGATTCGTACCAGCTTGCCAGGTAGCGATAGCGATCAGAGACGAGAGCCGGGTCAACCTTGTTCAGCTCCGCCAGTTTGTATGTTTCTAGGGCGTCTGTCGGCTTGTTTTGCGTTAGCTGCAAATCGCCAATCATGAGCAAGTACAAGTAGGGGTTCTCCCACTTGGGTCGGTCGTTAAGTGAAAGGCGATAACGCATGTGTTTGCGATAGGCGTCGATGGCCTTGTCTGGCTCATTCTGGCGAGAATACTCCTCAGCCTTTTCAAGGTAGGCGTAATCCCCAAAGGCACGGAAGCCGAAACGCTGACAGCAGCAAAGAGTCAGGGCGAGGGCGATGAGCAGCGTTGCTTTGGAGAGGGATGCCGTCACGGTGTCGACTTAAAGAAAATTTCAGGCTGCTGCTCGAGGCAGCGCATATATTCCTTGGAGGAAAAGGTACTTCCATCCGGCCTGGTGCGCCAGCGCTTGTGGAACCAGGGCCACTGCTCGGGATTGAGGCGAACGAGGTTCTCAAGCACGCCATTAAAATCCTGTAGGATCGACAGCACGTCCTTTGAGCTATCGAGCGCCGAGCAAACAATTCGATAGTGCGAGGGGCCCTCGCGCAGCAGAAACAAAGTGCAAATTCGGCACCCAAGCTTCTGGCCAAGCGAAAGCAGCGCTAGTGGTGTTTTAGCCGGGGAGCCAAAGAAGTTGGCGAAGCCGCTACTGACATTCGTGTCCTGGTCGATCAAAGCTGCGATTCCGCCGCCACGCTTGAGCGCACGGATTATCTCTTTTACCCCCGCGCTGTCTTGCCGCCAAAGCGTGCGAACGTTATAGCGGGCGCGCACACTTTCTAGAACAAACTGCGTTGCCGGATGGCGGGCCTGCCGTCCGAGGGCATGGAAATCGACACCATGCTTTTGCATGTAGGCTGCCAGAAGCTCCCAATTGCCGGTGTGAGCCGTTAGATAAATGACGCCTTTGCCGTCGGCAGCGTAGGAGCGAAACTCCTCCCACTGATCAAAGCGGATGGTGGATTCATCGTGATTAAGAATCGGCATTAAATTGAGCGACTCTAAAAACGTCAAACAAAAATTCTGATACACTTTGCGCACGGTGACAGAGGGATTCGGAGCCTTTAGAAAAACTTTAGTTTGCAGGAGCGCAATCTTGCGGTCTCGCATGGGAAGAGTTCCGAGGGTTGCGCCAACAAGTTTTGCAACGAAGCGTCTTAGCGCTAGCGGGAGCGCTCCTAAGCTCAGAATGAGAGAAACGAAGAAGCGATGATGGAGGGGCATGCGCTAGAACTCAGATTCGGATGGGGCCTGACTGAGGCGGTCACGTTCGCGACGAAGGCCGTGCACAATAAGAAACTCGAGCATTTTATCGCGCGTCAACAAGCCGGCAAACTTTCCATCCCGCACCACGACCAACGGAATGTCGCCCTGGAGCTCGAATTGGATTAGCAGATTCTCAAGACTCTCCTCAGCCGGAATCGTTTGAAACTCACGTTCCATCAGAGCCGATACGTAGCCTTCTTCCTCCGAGGTTGCCGCCTCGACTAAGGTCTCCCTACTTACGATGCCTAAAATGGAATCTCCAAGCAGCACAGGAAAGTAAGGCTGTAAGGACTTTATGCCGATGGAAAGGGCTTCGGAGATTGTTTGCCCATGCGTGAAGGTTACCAGATGAGCTGCGTCCATCATTACATTCTGGACGGTAAAGCCGGTGGCGACGCTGCGCGCCCGGTCATGAACGTGCTCCTGTACTGCGTTCATGAATACTACGACGGCGATAATCACCAAGATGGGATTGCCAGTGTAAAGAGCGAAGAGCCCCATCAGTATGCTCAAGGCTTGGCTTAGGCGCGCGGAAATAAGAGTAGCGTTGCGAACTTTGAGCAGAGCGAGCGTTGCCCTCAGTACTCGGCCACCATCCATCGGCAAAGCCGGTATCATGTTGAATACGACCAATACGACGTTAGCTATGAATATGCGGCTAAGCACCCCGGGGTCGCGTAGCAGGGCATCGCTTGAGGAAAGATCGATAAAGAAGGAAAGAACAAACGCAATAAGTACGTTCACTGCCGGGCCAGCGAGGGCGATCAGAAGCTCAGCAAATGGTTTCGCTTCTCCCATGAGTGCCGCCACCCCTCCGAAGGGATACAGAACTATGTCGCGTGTTTGGATCTGAAAGCGTCGTGCAACGAGAGCGTGCCCCAGTTCGTGAAGGAGAACGCAAGCAAAGACGGCTATCACGAACAGGACTTCTTGAATGGGCTGCCCGTGCGCCTGAAACTCCTCGAAGGCCACCCAAGCCAGCAGCAAAAAAAAGCTGACGTGCACCCGAACCGGGATTCCGCTGATATTACAGAGATTTAGGGAGAGGGCGGATTGGTTGGATTTCACTGCTCAGTTTCCGGTATTGAAGAACTAGCCCGCTCAGATTAGTTTCATGGGTGGAAATTATCAAGGGCGTTAATGCTTTATCTCCTTCTTCTGATTGCAGCTGGTTCGATTGTCTTGCTCTTTTTTGTTTCGATCATGGAAGCGGCGTTATTCGCTGTTCCGCTCGCGCATGTTCGCCATCAAGCTGAACAAGGCTCCCGCAGCGCCAAGTTGTTACTCGAACTAAAAACAGACATTGAGCGCCCCATCACAGCACTCTTAATCCTCGCTACGGTAAGCACTACCGGAGGCGCCACTCTAGCGGGCGCTACCGCAGGCGACTTGTGGGGCGAGCAGGGGCTGCTCATCTTTTCTATTGTCTTCGCTGCTCTTACCATCCTGTGCGGAGAGTTTTTGCCGAAGGTGTTGGGGGTCATGTATTCGAAGCAGATTTCTGCGCTTATCGGATACCCGCTTTCTTTTCTCGTAAAGCTCTTCTCTCCAGTTATTTTTATTCTTCAGAAGACCTCGGAGCGATTAAAGCCGCACGCAGATGCTCCTAGCGTCTCTCAAGAAGAAGTGCTTTCAATGGCGGCGATTGGCACTCAAGAGGGCGCGCTCGATAAATTTGAAGGCTCTGTCATTAACAATGTGATTCGTCTCGATAAGCTTCTTGTTCGCGATATTCTGACCCCGCGAATCGTGGTGTTCCGTGTGGAAGAGAATTTAACGATCGCGGAGATCGAGTCCGACCTTTTGGGATGGCAATACACTCGAGTTCCGCTGTTCTCTGAGGATGATCCAGAGCACCTCACTCGATATGTTCGGCAACGCGACATCTATCGCGAAATAGTTAAGAAGAACCGCGACCTCAAACTGAAGGACATTTCGCGGCCCTTGACGACGGTGCCCGAGTTGGCTGCAGCTGATAAGATCCTCTTCCGAATGTTTGAAAAGAATGAACAGATCTGTGCCGTCGTGGATGAGCACGGTGGTCTTGCGGGAATTATAACCCTAGAAGACATGATCGAAGAGGTCGTCGGCCACGAAATAGTGGACGAATACGACTTGGCTTCGGACGCGAAGGGCGGATAGTGCTGGTCGCTGCGAACTACATCGAAAGGTGATTGCTGGCGATGCGGTTGAAGGTAATCGAAAGCCAGCGCAGCGCGCCTAAAATACCGTTTACACAGTCGTCAAAGATTGGAATGTAGGAAGGGTATATTCCCATTAAGATCGTGATGCCCCGCAGCAGCAAGAGGAAGAGGAATCCCTTCACGATCATCGCGCCGTCGAATCTCCAAAAGCTGTTGCTGTCTCCGCCTAACAAAGGCATAGCTGACTCCTAAAGTGATGCGACTTGCTGCTTCTCCGAAATGACAGCAGGAGCATGCTCAACAAGTGCGAACATCAGATTTTTTATTTCTGTGTCCGATAAATTCGGGAGCCGCTTTTCGACCTCAGCCACCCAGCGCAAAACGTCGACTTGCGGCTGCAGGAAATTCTCTACGCGACTGACCTTTTGGAATCTGGTCGGCCCGCGATACTCGCTTGAACTGAGCAGTTCCTCTGAAAGCTTCTCACCTGGGCGAGTTCCTGTATAGACGATTTCTATGTCGCGTCGGCCATACAGTGCCAGCATCTTCTTGGCTACGTCCACGATCTTTATCGGTTTACCCATATCGAGGATATAAATCTCGCCTCTCTCGCCAAGCGTTCCGGCGGTTAGAACGAGGCGCACAGCCTCTCGGATAGACATGAAATAGCGCTCCATGTCGGGGTGCGTAACGGTGACAGGGCCGCCGCTCAATATCTGTTCTTTGAAAACCGGAATCACACTGCCTGTGCTGTTAATGACGTTCCCGAAGCGCACCACCGCAGTGCTCATAGGAGGTTGCACGTTAGCGGGCGCTTGGTGTGCGCAATAGTGCTGCGTGAGCAGCTCGGCGATGAGTTTCGAGCAGCCCATAACGCTAGAGGGGGCGACTGCCTTGTCCGACGAAATGAGAACGAAGCGCTGCACCGCAAATTGAGCCGCCACCTCGAGCACATTGCGAGTGCCCACGATGTTATTCAGAAAAGCTTCATAGCAATTCTCTTCCATCAACGGAACATGCTTATAGGCTGCCGCGTGGAATACCACCTGCGGGCGGTACTGTTTGAAAATGCGCGCGAGGCGATTGCGATCTTTAATCGTTCCAAGAATCGGGATGCGACGCACATCTGGATGATTGCCGTTCAATTCTCGGCAGAGCTTGAAGAGATTAAACTCGCTGTTGTCGAGGAGAATGATGGAGGCCGGTTTAAACTCCAGGATCTGACGCACGAGCTCCGAACCAATCGAGCCGCCGGCTCCTGTTACCAGCACCATTTGACCGCACAGCTGGCGACTAATCTCCTCTTCGTGTGCCACGCTAATCTGCTTCTCGAGTACCGCTTCGATCGTGATGGCTTCCTGACGGATCGACGCATCGATGCAGGCCAAGTCCTCAAAAGCTTGCAGGCGCTTAACGGCGACTCCGATGCTCTTGCAGATGGCTTCAATCTGCTTTGCGCGCTGAGGGGACAGCGAAGGAATCGCAACTATGACCGCCGAAACGTGCGGAAAGTGCTCGAGGCATTCCTCAAGCATGGCAACGGTTCCCCACACCGGCACGCCAAATACAGAACCGCCCAGTAGTCGCTCGCTGTCATCCAGAATAGCAACCGGCTCATAAGAGAGGCGCTTGTGCCCCAACATGTTTTTGACGAGCAGATGTCCCGAGTCTCCGGCCCCGATTACGATGACTTGGCGAACATCTCCGGATGCTTCGAATTCAGCCACATCGATAAATCGTTCGCAGATCAGGCGAGTAAAGAGTCGACTTCCGCCGCTTAAGAGTATTGAAACGGCGAATTCGATGAAGATGACGGAGCGCGGAAAAGCGTGAATGCGCAGGAGGAGTACCATCGCGGTAAAGCATAGCGATGAAACGAAGTGAGCCTTGATGATGTCGATAAGATCCTGGGTCGAGGCGTATCTCCAGTAGCCTCGGTACAGCTTCAGGTACGTGTAGGCAGCATGTCGTGCAGTAAAAAGAAGGAGGGCCGGAAAGACCAAGCGGTTAAAAGGAAGAACTTCAGTCCAGTGGAAGTCGAACCGGAGGCAGAGCGCTAAAAGATATCCCGCAAAAGTCGTCAGTGCCTGAAGTGCGATAATTAGCGGGAGCCTAAATCGCAATATGAATGATTCGAGGGAGTTTCTCACGTACTACGCTCAGTAAAGATACCATTTACTCTAGCCTATCTTGACCATGGCGTAGAGAATTCTGGCAAGGTGCAATAACACTATTTGACTACTGGGATAGCCCTACTGGTTTAGATGCAGCATATCTATAACTGCCGCAGCAATAAAGCTAGTGTGATTTCAGATACTTCAAGCTATTTTGCGGATAAGCAAGTGGGACTCATTGCGAGGGATATGGAGGGATCGATTGTCGTTAGACTTAAGGGAGGCTTGGGAAACCAGCTCTTTCAGTACGCGACCGCACGCGCGATGGCTCTGCGCAGTAATGTGCCGCTCAAGTTAGACGTAACCTCAGGATTTCGGAATGATCCTTTCGGTCGAAGCTACGGCTTGAACCCGTTCACTCTTAAAGCGACCCCGGCCTCGCGATTCGAGAGTTTTGTGTATCCGGGCGGGCGTGTTGTTCGCGCGGCCTCTCGCTTCTTCAATTCGCGACGTCCCTTGGGGGAGCGTAGCTACATTCAGGAGAGAGCGCTGTGCTTCGATCCTGAGATTGTCGCGTTTCGGTGTAGGAAGCAAATTTATATCGAAGGCTATTGGCAAAGTGAGCAATACTTTGCGGACTGCAGTGAGCAAATTCGACAGGATTTCAGATTCATGGGTACCCCCTCAGCGCAGAGCGCCCAACTAGCCCATCAAATTGAAGCCTCAAACTCCGTGGCCGTTCATTTTCGGCGACGGAGAGCGCTGCGGCTATCAGGGGAGACGAAGGGCGCTGATAACGATACCGTGAACGCGAATTACTATTCCCAGGCTTTTGAGAGGATTGCGCGGGTGGTACGCGATCCGACTTTCTTTCTTTTTTCCGATGATCCTGATTGGGTGAGGCAGAATATTCCTCTTAATTATTCATCCGTGGTTGTGACGGGCAACGAAAGCGAGGACCGCATTCACGAGGACCTGTGGCTTATGACGAAATGTGATCACCACATTTTGGCAAATAGCACTTTCAGCTGGTGGGGAGCCTGGCTCAGTGCGAACGGGGAAGGGACAGTTATCGCTCCAGATAAAATTCGCTTCAACCGAGATATTATTCCCCAACGTTGGTTGGTGTTGGAGTCATGACGTAGCTCCGATTCTGAAAAAGGACATAGTAGCGATTTTTTGCAAACTCATAGGAACCCACTACTCCATAGTTCTTCATAAACTCTTCATTGTGTATGAAGCGAGCTGAGAGTTCGCCCATCGCGGTTAGACCATCCGGGCCAAAAATATCCGGGCCACCTGAGTATAAAACGATAAAGCGAGGCCGCTGGGAAAGTACCGTTTCTGGGCGAATCCTACCCAGGGATTCGTTGCGCGCTACCACCTCTGGTGAGGCCAACCCCCACCAATCGAAAACACGACCCGTATAGTAATACCCAACTCGACCAATATCGCTGCAAGCGAGAATATCCTGCTCGGCTGCGACGCTATT
>JAFLCA010000131.1 GCA_017302875.1 Deltaproteobacteria bacterium | reverse complement strand
CAAGTTGCCTTCAATTCGACCCTTCAGAACAACTTTAACCAGGTGTTCTCGAGCTCGAACGTTACCTCGAATGAAGTCGTTGCAGGATTGAAAAATGTATTGGCTGCTGACGCACAGCTCGCCAAGTACTCTGCCAACGTATAGTAATATCATCGGGCTACGGCTCGTCCGATATTAACACGATAACGGGGTGGGTCTGAGTAACAACAGACTCACCCCGTTCTCATTTCCAATGCACGCAGTGATCTCTTGCCGCAATTTTATACTTTCCTTCGCGCTTGCGCTTGCTTCTGCCCTTGCCGGCCAACCGGCAGCGCATAGCCAAACTGAGACGCCGCACCTACTCAAGTCAGAAGCTCTGGCAGTCCTAAATATCCTAAGTATCCAGAAGAGCTCATTGAATCCAGAGTGGAGAGCGCTACTTCATTGCTTGCCGCTCCAGGGAGAGGAGTGTACAAGCCGAGTCGCCACCCAGGGCTTTTTTCTGTCCCCCCAGGGCAAGAACGACCCAGACGCCGAACTTCAAGCAATGGTCTCCAGCCTTTTTGACTCCGCTCAAGCCTCCGATCCTGCGGATCGTACCCGTTGTCGCTACCCCGCCCGATTCGAATGGATTAAGACTCAAGCTGGCGAGCTTGCCTCAACCATCCCGAATCCAGCCTGCCCGGCCCTCGACGAATGGATGACCGCACTAAACCCCTCCGGCCTCACGCTGATCTTCCCATCTTCCTTTATTAACAATCCAGCATCGGCTTTCGGGCACACCTTTATCCGCATCGATCAGCCGAACCAAACTGAGGAAACCCGTCTCCTTGCCTACTCGGTTAACTTTGCCGCCAATACGCAGGGAGAAGCTGCTCTGTTGTATGCATTCAATGGGGTCTTTGGTGGATATGATGGCTTCTTCTCCGTAGCGCCCTATTACGAGAAGGTCACCAAGTATAGCGACCTCGAGAACCGAGACATCTGGGAATACCCGCTCAACTTCTCCCCCTCCGAGGTGCGACGCGTTGTCTTGCACGTTTGGGAGCTAAGAGACGTACCGTTCTATTATTACTATTTCGATGAAAACTGTTCGTACCAGCTACTTTCTCTTTTGGAGGTTGCCCGCCCAAGTCTCGCGTTAAGTAGCGAGGTGAATTTGTGGGTTATCCCTGTCGACACCATTCGCGCAATTCAGGATCGCCAGGGTCTGATAGAGAAAAGCATCTACCGCCCCTCACTCGCAACAAAGCTGCGCCATGAGATCTCCCTCAACTCGAACTCGATAACTGAACTCGCTAAAACTCTGGCAACACCTGAACAAGCGATTGACGAAACCGCACTGCAAAAGCTCTCTACATCCGAGCGCATTCAAACGCTTGACTTAGCGTATGACATGTTAACTTACACGCGCATTCGCGAACGCCGAGACGATGCCGTCTCCCGCGAGCGAGGATGGAAGCTCTTGTCACTACGTAGCGCGATATCGACCCCAAGCACCCTGCCTCCACCCCAACCCCCCGCGGTGCGGCCAGAGAATGGTCACGGCACTATGAAACTAACTGCCGGAATGGGCCTCGAAGACGGCGACCTATACGAAACTCTGGCCTTCCGCGGCGCGTTTCACGATCAGCTCGACAGCGTTGCGGGTTACATTCCTGGCGCGCAGATAAAATTTCTCGATCTGCAGCTTCGATACGACACCAAAAAAGAACTCAGCGTAGATCGTTTCACCTTCTTCGACATCGAATCCCTGAGTCCGCGCGATGTATTCTTTCACCCCTTGTCCTGGAATGTCCGCCTAGGCAGTGAGCGCGAGCGCATTTCAACAAACGACTGGGCGCAGGTGTGGGGATTACAGGCCGGTGGTGGAATGTCCAAGTCTGTCGGTGAGAACGGTCTCCTCTATGGGCTGCTCGAATCTGAACTACAGGCCAGCAGTGCACTCGATACAGCACTGGCGCTCGGCGCCGGACCACGCCTGGGTCTCATCCTCCCCTTCAATGATCGTTGGGCCGTGGAGGCAAAAACACTTTATGAATACTTTTTTGCGGGCGACGAACATAGCAAGTTTGAATCAAGCATCTCGCAAAGGGTATCTCTCGATAAACACTTCGCCCTTCGTCTCGGCTATCACAACATTCACGACGTCGGAGAGGTCTCCAATCGCGTAATGCTGGAACTAGAATATTTTGCAACTCCCGTATGGTAAGTCGCAGCATTCAAGTCGCACTTCGCTGCATGCTTCTCGCCTTCACGCTCAGTTTATGCGCCTGCACCGGATTCTTTTTTTACCCCTGGAACAAATTGGTACGCACCCCAGCGGATGTCGGAGTGGCGTACGAGCGAATCGAACTTAGCGCGCCGGGTCAGCCGAAGCTGGTTGGTTGGTTCTTGCCCGCCAAAGGAGCCGCTCGCGGAAGCATTCTTTTCTTGCACGGCAACGCTGAGAACATCAGCACCCACTTAGCCGCCGTTCACTGGCTTCCCGAGCAGGGCTATCAGGTATTTATTTTTGACTACCAGGGGTACGGAGAATCAGAAGGCAGCCCCAGCCTGCCAAACGCAATCTCCGATGCGGAACGTGCAGTATCCTATCTGCAATCTCGTCCCGATGTCCTTCACCAACGATTTTTTCTCTTCGGTCAGAGCCTCGGGGCCTCACTCGCCCTCTATCTCGCCGCTCAACCGCAATACGCGAACACGTTTACGGCGATCATCGCAGACAGCCCTTTCTCCAGTTATCGCCAGATCGCTCGCGAGAAAGTGGCAAGCGTATGGGTTGGCTATCTCCTACAATGGCCACTGGGATTTCTCGTCAATAACGACTATAGCCCCGACAAAGTAATTACCTCCATCCACGCTCCGATTCTCTTCCTGCATGGAACTAACGACAACGTCGTGCCAGCCCAGCACTCGGCCGATCTTTGCGCTAAGGTCCAGGCAAATTGCGAGCGTTGGCTAGTCCCTGATGCCACGCACGGTGAGATTCTAGCTATGCCCGAATATCGCAAAAAATTAGTCCATTATCTCGATACCGTGCAGCGCTAGAGCATTGCGGTGATTAAAGAGACGGCTATAATACGGGCCCTACACCCGACTAAAATGTAGTGTTCTGCCATGTCGTTGTCGCCCGAAGCCCAAGCCGCCCTAACGAAAGAAGAGTCCACCCTCGATGGCGTTTTGCGATCACTACGCGAACAGATTCAGCGTGGCATTCAGCGCCTAAACTCCGAGAGCGAACGCTCGCGCGCACTCACTTCTGAACTCGTCGCAGCGCGCAGGGTTGAAGATAAGGCCATGCTTGCTTCCGACGAATCAGTCTCGCACAGCCTCAAAGATCAGAAAAAAGGAGAGCTGGAATCTCTGCGTAAAGTCGTAGCCAAACCGTACTTCGCTCGCTTGGTAGTGGAGGAAGAGTTCGAAGGCAAACCGCGCGAATTCGAATACAAAATCGGATTCGCCGCGAATACTGATTGCCGCATCATCGACTGGCGCAAAGCGCCCATCTCCAAGCTCTATTACGAATATCGAGAAAACGACGAGTATTCGGAACAGATTCAAGGTCGTGAGCGAAATGGGCGAGTCGTGCTGCGTAACACTATTGATATCGAGCGCGAACAGCTCAAGAAAGTGACCTGCCGCTACGGCACATTTATGCGCGACGGAAAGGAATGGCGCAGCCTGGGCAGCTCACCTAATGCTGGACGTAGCGCCGGGACGCTGCCCCACATCCTGTCGCTGATTACGCCAGATCAGTTCCGCATGATCACCGAAGACGCCGCCACCGCAATATTGATTCAGGGTATCGCCGGATCCGGAAAGACTACCGTAGCACTGCACCGCCTAGCCTGGCTTCTGCACGAAGAGAACTCCGCGCTAAAGCCCGATCAGTGCGCCGTGATTGTGTTTAGCAGCGCCCTGAAACGTTACGTTTCGGGAACCCTGCCCTCCATCGACATCCTAGGCGTTGATGTTCTTACCTTTCAAGAATGGGCTGCTCGCAGCGTACGCAATACCCTGCCGCATCTCGTCGATGAAACCGGACTGTTTCGTCGCCCCAGCGATAAGCCCGGCTCCGGCATTGAACGCGTCAAACGCTCGCTGGCGATGCTGCGAAGGCTTGAAGATATAAGCTCACGCGCATCCGCTTCTGGCACCAAACTTTCCGCAGAGCAATTGATCTGCGAGGCGCTCTCCGACAGCCGACGTCTGCTTGAGATTGACGATACGCACTTGCTCGATGCTGAGTTGGTCAAGAGCGCTTTAGCTCGCAGCATTACCAACATGGAACAGGGCCTTGTCGACACTTGCGACGACGCCCTGTTAGTACGCGCAGTGCAGCTTGCTGCTGGCGCACTTGATCTTAAGAACGGGCAGCGTGGAACGTACGGGCATATCGTTGCTGACGAAGTGCAAGACATGAGTTCCGCAGAGCTGGCCTGTGTAATCGCTGCTGTACCAGACAGCTCTCGACTGACATTGGTTGGCGACACTGCGCAGAAGATTCTGACCTCCTCATCGTTCCCCGGTTGGGAAAAGCTGCGCGAGAATTGCAGCTTGAAAGATTCCATGTCGAAGTATCTTTCTCTGTCGGTCAGTCACCGCTCAACGCTACCGATTATGAAGCTTGCCGATCACGTTCAACAGCGACAGCTTGTTACAGAAGGTCGCCCAGGGCGTGCGCCAATTTGGTTTCGAGCAAACGACGAGCAAAAGGGCATTCGAGCGGTCATAGATTGGCTGAACAAAGCTCTCGAACGATTCCCGGGTGCCCTGACCGCAGTAATTTGCGCCGATCCTCTCGAGGCAAAACACGCCTTGCGCATGCTGCAGCCCTCTTTCGGCTCAGGAATCCGCGCTGGAGATGAATCCAGCTTCACGTTCGACGAAGGAATCGTTGTAACCGATGCCGCCCAAGTGAAGGGACTGGAGTTCATGAACGTCTTGCTATGGAACCCCAGTTCCAAAACCTATCGCAGTGACGAGCAGAGTCGGAATTTACTATACATCGCAATCTCGCGCGCTGAGGAGAATCTCTGCATCGTTACCTGGGACAGGCCGACTTCGATTCTGCCGCTATTCGGTTCGAAGCTCTTGCGCAACTTCGATTTGATTGAAGAGCAGCCAGAAGAGGAAGAACAATCAGATCAGCATGCCGACTAATCCTGGGCTTCGCCCTCCCGCTCCGGCTCGGGACTTGGAGTTGCGGTAGCGACCAATACCTTTCCCAGGAGAAGCTCTCGCGGCATGGGACGAATCCCCCCGGCGATCTCGTGAAAGTCCGGAGGAGGTTGTGGCTGTGGCGCGTCTTCCGCCGTCGCTTGCCGCAAACCGAGGAAGCTTAGCAAAGCGAATACCGCGGCAGTAGCAGCAGCGTGCGCCCCCCAACGTCGACGCAGCCCGACGCCGCACTCCTTCGTTAAAACCGTCCCGTCCGGCCTGCGAAAGAGCCTCATACAGATCGCTTTTCCGCTGCTCAGTAGCTCAATCGCTTCAGGTTCTGTGAGTTCACTGAGGTTGTAGACATTCTTCTTGCAGCGACCACAGTGTCTAAGGCGCTCATCTCCGCACATGGAGTTCCAATCTTCGCGACAAGGAGTCTCAACGACGATGCGAGAAAGTAAACTTGATGGTACGCTGCGCTTCATAGAACTCCCGAATATGTAGTAAGGTTCCTCTTAGACTGGCCCGCAGCGTAAAGGTTCGGTTGCCTTAACCGTGCCGATTCAATAGTCTTTCAGCAGAGTACATAGAGACGCCTTAAGCATTGTATGAACACGCCAGAAACCGAGATATCCACTGCGCAGCGCTCCTTGCGCTGTATGACCGCCGCGCTTCTCTGCGCCCTTCAGTTTTTCGTTTTGATACCCTCTGCGATTTTTGTCGGTAATGCGGACGAATTTAATTTCAGCTTAGGCGAGCTCTTGCCGCATGCGCTGCCATGGATTTTCGCATCCATAGTCGGCGCCTCCTTATTGGGATGGGTACTGCCCCGAAAGATTTCGCACGCAAGCACCGTAGTCCTTATCTGCCTTGGTGTCGGATTGTACGTACAGAGCGCGCTGTTACTTTGGGACTACGGACAACTCGACGGAACTGACATCGCATGGGACGCTCACTTCAAGCATGGCCTCATCGATGCCGCCGCCTGGCTCGCTGTGTTTGCCTGCGGTCTGCACTTCCGGTCTTTCCTTTACTCGAATGCCCTGCGCATTTCGGCCTTCGTGATCCTGATTGAGATATTCGCGCTTTTTCCCGCGCTGCGTTTCTCAAGCGAAGTTGCACAAAACTCGGAAACTGACGCACGCTACGAAGACTTATTTCGATTTTCGCCGACTCAGAATGCGATAGTAATTCTGCTTGATAGTTTACAGTCCCCCGTCTTCGCTGAACTCTTGAAGCGGGATCCGACACTCGCCGAGGAGTTTCGGGACTTCACGTTTCTCCCCAACACCACCTCTTCTTTCCCGAGCACCCTTCCCAGTATTCCTTCGATCCTGAGCGGAGTCGCTTACGATAGCTCAACTTCACTCTTTGAATATTTTACGGAGACCGTAGCCAAGCAATCATTACCGGCAGTCTTGCGAAAGCAAGGTTTTCAAGTTTCGCTGGCTACCCTGCCGGGATTTTGCCGCTTCTTTCAGGCCGGAGAGTGCGCTGAAGCACGCCGTTATCCCAATGCGAATGACCAGGATAGCGCGCGCCAAGAATATATTGAATTGCTGGACTACTCCCTCTTTCGCTCGGTTCCGCATCACCTCAAGCGCCCCGTCTACAATGATGATCGCTGGGTGTTGCGCGAACTACTGCGCGACGGTACCGGACAACGCTCGCGAGTCGATGGCTCCATTCAGCTCGTCAATCGATTTGAAGCTGAAGCAAAAATGGATGCCCGAAAGCCGACCTTCAAATTCATACATCTTATCTTACCCCACCCACCCCTCCGAGTTGACGCGCAATGCGCACCTCTCACAAAAGGATCGCGCCTGACCAACGAAGGCTATCTACAACAGGCCCGTTGTGCACTGCGCCAAGCTGCACGCCTGCTGCAGAAGTTTGAGGCAATTGGGATCTATGATGTTTCCACAATAGTCGTTACTGCCGATCATGGCCTGCGCCTTGACTACGGCACGAATCAACCTGCCTACGCAAAGAAGCATGGCCTCTTGCAGGTTTCCCGAGCACTTCCCCTGCTCTTGGTAAAAGCAGCCGGTCATCGCGGCGATCTCGCGAAATCGCAACGCCCCGCTCAACTAATCGATATTGCCAAAACTCTCGGCGATACTATGGCTGTTCAGCACAACTTGCCGGGGGAAAATCTCTTTCGCTTGGAAGAGGACGCCGAACGCGAGCGCCTTTTTACCGATCTGTCGCTGCGTTGGGCCTTTTGGCGCGAAACGAAGAAGAGCGAGGCCGGAACTTCAGCGCCGCGCTTTGTCGCGCGCGGCAATGCCTGGGATCCCCACAACTGGAGCAAAGTCGAGTAAGAGCGTCCTAGAATTCGATACTCTGCAAATAGCTGGGCACAAAAGCATCCCACCCGAACTCGGACTGCAGCGTCGATCGAAAAGCATCGGCCGTGGCCTGCTCTCCGTGGACAACCGCCACTTTACCAGGTCGCCCAGAGCACTCACGACACCAGCGCAATAATTCGCTTCTATCGCCATGCGCGCTGAGGCTACTAATCTCTTCGACTTGCGCGCGCATCGGCAGCTCCTGCCCGAACACCCGCACAGTTTCCGGCTTGCTCTTTATCCAGGCACCTCGGCTCCCGGGGGGCTGAAACCCGACGAACAGAATAGTGTTGCGCGGGTCTGAAACCCGATGCCGCAAATGATGCAGGATTCGCCCGCCTGTTAGCATTCCGCTCGCGGAGATAAGCACCATCGGAGAATCGACTGAGTTCAACTTTATCGATTCACCGCGATGACGAACGAAAGCCAGCTGCGAACAGCTAAAGGGCTCCTTTCCCTGTCTCAGAATCCCCAGTGCGGATTCATCGTAATCATCGGGATTCTCCCGGTAGATGGAGGTGGCGTCGAGAGCCATGGGACTATCAACGACAATAGGAAGATCAGGAATCAGCTTCTTCGCTTTTAACTCACGAATATAGTACAGCAACAATTGCGTACGCCCGACGGCAAAGCTGGGAATTAAGACAATACCGCGCCGCGCATAAGTTTCGTTAATTACCTTTGCCAGTTCAAGTTCCGGATCGACGCTTGGATGCTCACGGTCACCATAGGTGGACTCGACGAGGAGTAAATCTCCGAAACTGACTGGCTGAGGATCTTTCAACACCGGCACATGGTAGCGCCCGATGTCGCCGGAGAAGTTGATAATCTTCCCGCCAATCTCCAAGCGAATGGAGCAAGCTCCGATGATATGCCCCATGCGCCGCCACTCAGCGTATACGCCTGGCACGACTTCAATGCGCTTCTCACAAGGCACCGTGCGAAACTGCTTCAACACGGACTCAGCGTCGGCGCTCGTGTAAAGCGGCAAGGCCGGATGATGACGAGATTTCCCGCGTTGTTCTCGATACTCTGCTTCTTCTTCTTGCAGGCGCGCTGAGTCCATCAATATGAGCTCGCTGAGAGCCTTGGTGGCCTTCGTGCAAAAAACGGGTCGAGTCAAACCCAATCGATGATAACGCGGCAAAATCCCAACATGATCGATATGGGCATGGGTCAGCAAAAGCGCGTCGACGGACTTAAGTGAAAAGTCAGGATCGATCCAATTCTTTTCATTCCATGAACGGTCACCCTGAAATAGCCCGCAGTCAACGAGCAGCTTCTTACCAGCGCCTTCGACTAGATACTTTGAACCCGTTACGGTGCCCGCGGCGCCCAGAAAAGTAATTTTCACTGACATACACCCTCGCTCCAATTGCGTTTCAAGGAGGGTGATCTACATCATCCATCCCCGCCGAAAAGGTAATGCAAAGGATCCTAAGCTGCGCTCACGATAACAACAACTCATTTTTACTTGAGCTCTTTCCCGATACGCGCGAGCGGCTTGATTGCGCTCATAGTGTCTTCCGGTACAGCGATGGTATTTCGCTGAGACTGATAAATCCAAGCTAAGGAGATTTTATGAAAAGAACGATATTGTCCATGCTCATATTCGCCCTACTTGCCAGCGGATGCGATAGCGGTGGAGGCGGTTCTGATGCGCAAGTACGTTTGATACAAGCAGGCCCGATGACGCAGGCCTTAAGTCTCTATGTGGATCAGGACCTGGTTGATACTCTGACATACGGTCAGGTGGGAGATTACGATGATACCGATGCTGGCCCACGAACCTTGCGGGGAATCGTTGGCACGACGGAAGTGTTCTCAACTACGCTGACCTTAGACAGCGATATTGACTACTCAGTGCTCACCGTCCAAGAAGGCGCTGCCATTACCCCCGTGCTGATTGCTGACAACAATTCCAGTCCAGACTTTCAGAACTTCTCGATACGCGCCATCAATGCATCAACTCGCGCACCTCTCGTGGACATTTACGTGCTCCATGAAGGAGATTCGGTAGTCGATCACGAACCAAACTTTTCGACGCTGGCTTTCAAGCAAGCCTCGAACTATGACCAGATCGATCGGACGGAATGGGTCTTGTGGGCCACTATCGCCGGAACAAAAACCGTCGTGGCACAGGCGCCTTCACAGGAATTTAAGAGCCAAGAAACCTGGTCGGCAATCCTGGAAGATTCCGCAAGCGGAAGCGGTGTAACGTTTGTGTTGAACAAAGATAGAGACGGCGACGAGTTCAACTTCTAAAGGCAGCATCGCATCGCGAGGCGGGAGCGGCTTATCAGCCGCTCCCGCCTCTTATTCAAACCCTCCATTTAACTCGAAAAACACCCTGACCTGCGACCGGCAGCTTGAGTAAGGAACGGCACTATGGTTTGATTTGGCACGCTTCAACCGCCGACTAGGTTACTGCTGTATGCCAACTCCACAAGCTCAAGGCTCCTCCCACATCAAATTAGATGCGCTCACTTTGTCACGCTGTCTGCCTGTTAATGATATTTCTAAACTCGCTCGAACTTCGATCGCTCCCGAAACTTGGCAGGCCTTATACGATCTTGGATTTGATCCCCACACCATCGAAGCTCACAGCAGCTTTGGAAAGCTTGGGGATGAAGACTTCTCCCGTCCCATCGTGGAGCGCCTCTCGGTTGGTCGCCCCGCCGAAATTCCAGTTGCGCTGATCGAGCGTGACCCTTCGCTCGCTGCGGAAATGGCCCAGTTTCGAATCGGCTTGTATGTATCAAGAACCCACGCGAACGAAATCTATACCCAGCAGCAGGCAGACTGGAGCAGCCCCGATGGCGACTCGCTTGGTGCCTACTCGCGGGGATACTCGACCTCAGAGGGGCTGTGGGAATTTCAAATGTCCCGCGACGGAGCGCAGCCAGCTTTGCGTCACGAAATGCAGCTTCTTCCCGAGCAAGCTTGGGATGTTTTAGACACTCTGTACAACGAAGTCTCAAGCGCATACAGCGCAAGCAAGCCGCAACGCAGCCCCGACCCCTCGCCCTTTCGCTCGGAACTTGCTGATTTAAGCTCTTCTGAAATGCCACCCCGGACTGGCCTCTTGGCCTGGATCCCGAAATTCAGGCGCTAAGCGTTTCGGCTTGCCAAGTGCGCAGGACAATGCTGTTCTGCGATCCTCAGCTTGAGTGAGCCGCACTATGAAATCAAAACTCTCCACAATCTCCTGCATACTCTTGCTGTGCCTGATACTGGCTGCGCATACGCTCATATTGTTGATGATGGGGCGAATCCCTTGGTGTACCTGCGGTCACTTCCAAATTTGGATGGGCGAGGCGTGGAGCAGTCATACGTCCCAGCACCTCCTGGATCCCTATTCTTTTTCCCACGTGCAGCATGGAATTCTATTTTTCTTTGTATTGTATCTTTGTCGAGTTCGCCCTGCGCTGGGATTTTGGATTGCCTGCTTTACCGAAGTAGCTTGGGAGATTCTTGAGAACTCGAGTATCATCATTGAGCGCTACCGCAGCGCGACCGCCT
>JAFLCA010000130.1 GCA_017302875.1 Deltaproteobacteria bacterium | reverse complement strand
ATCCACACCCCAAATCGATAAAGGTGAAGTCTCTATTCTCCGGAAGGCGCTTTAGGATCTCCTCATACATCGGCGCGCTGGTCGGATAAAACGGAACGCGTGTCCAAAAAGTTGGAACATAAATAATCAGAGAAAGAATCAACCCGCCAAGGGCGAGCCACGGCGGCATGCCGAAATGTGCATAAAAAAACAGCGCCGGGACGAGCAGCAGGTTTAATATCTGCCACGGCAGTGAAAGCTTCAGGGTGCGCGCAGTTATGAATGCAATTCCCGCCTGCAGGGCGACAATCAGCAAACTATTGGCCGGAAGCACGCCGGTTCGGCTCAAAAGAACCGTTACGCCCACGGCCAGCACCTGAGCAACTGCGCTCATACATAGATAATAGAGCGGCGCAGTCTGAATCATGTTCAGACATCAAGAAGAGTTTTGGGCAGTGCCTGGCGAACTGGAGTACTATAGTAGCGATCCAACTCTGCGGCTTTTTCCTTGATGCCGACCGCATCGGAAGTTTCAGGAACTTTGATGAGAAGCCGAATAAAGAGATCTCCGCGCGAGCCGTCCCGCAGTGCGATGCCTTTCTCTTTGAGGCGAATCTCCGTTCCGCTCTGACTGGCAGGCGGCACTTTAATAACAATTGGTTCATCGAGCGTGGGGACCTGCACGCTAGCGCCGGAAATCGCTTCATTAATGCTAATCGGCACTTCGGCCACGAGCCCCTTGGGATGAATACTCAAAAATGGATGCGCGGCGACGCGAACGATGATGACCAGATCTTCATGTGTTTCGGAGCGCAGATGCACCACGCTGCCGTTTCGAACTCCGGGAGGAATATTTACCGAGATTTTGCGAGCGCCTTCGGGCTCCGCGATTTCGACCGTTTTCTTGATTCCGTAAATGGCGTCTTTAATGCTCACGGAAACTTCGACAACCGAAATTTTCAAAATTCCAGCTGGTTCGCTAGGCCGCTCTTGCGCTGCACTCTGCGGGCGGGCAGGTTTCGGATTGGGAGTCGCCTTCTTTTCGCCGCCGACCGGAGAGTTCAATCGCTTTAAAAGTGACCGAGCAGTTTCTGCTAACCCTGCAAAGGGGCCAGGAGAGGGAGCGCGATTTCGGCGCTTCGGGTCCGGGCGAGGGCGCGGCTCTGCTTCTTCCTTGGTGCTATTTGGATCGACTTTTCCAAAATTCTGATGCTTCGCCTCGTAGAACTTTTTCCGAGCGCCGTCATAGCGCTGTTGCTGTCGCTGGTATGCCTGCGTGCGAGTGTTGACTCGAGTGCGCAGGAAGCCTTCGAGATCGATGTCGTAAACTTTTCGCTTCTCGGGGTCGCTTAGAACGGTGTGGGCTTGAGAAATAAGCTTGAACTTTTCCTCGGAGGCCTTTCCGGGATTTACGTCGGGATGGTAGCGACGGGCCAATATTCGATAGGCGCGGCGTATCTCCTCGAAAGTTGCTGAGGTGTTCAGCCCTAAGGTTTCGTAATAATTATCCATGCCAAATAGTGAGCAAATTCAAGCTTTCGAGAAGCTCGCTGATCATACAACCTCTCGATACCAGGAGATAGATGCAATCCCGCGCCGATTTTATGCCAGAAAAGGGGTTGCTGAAAACCGCGCTATCTCTCAATAACAAGGGTAGGGCGCGCATGCTGCGAAGCCTCATTCATAGGCGGTATTATGGGTCTTCCTCTTCGTAAGGCAATTTCTCCTGGTTGGACGCGCTTTGCCGAAAACATAGTTGAGAAAGCCGGTATTCTTGATGAAACCGTTGCTGAGACTCTCACTAAGGCCTTTGCCTGTGTCCCGCGCGATCAGTTCATCGACGGCGCTCTAAATTTGCGAGCGACGGATGATATCGCCTTGCCTATCGGATATGGGCAAACCATCTCAAAGCCGTCGACCGTGGCGCGCATGTTGGGACTTATTGGATTGCGTCGCGGTATGCGAATTCTCGAGGTGGGCTGTGGCTCCGGATATTGCAGCGCGGTTATGGCTGCTGCTGGAGCACAAGTATACGCCGTTGAGTACGTCGGCTTGCTTGCGCAGCGTACTCGCAAGCTGCTTGATGCCATGAGTTTCCAAAATATACTGGTTCGTCGTGGTGACGGTCGTCGCGGCTGGGCGGAGCACGCGCCATACGATGCCATCGTGGTGTCAGCGGCGTTCGAGAGCATCGAGCCAGAGTTAGTCTCGCAACTCGTAAATCCCGGTGGTCGCATGGTCGCACCCGTTGGAAATAATCGGGGTCAGATATTGACGCTGTGGGAAGCGAAGGGTGGCGGTGTTACGCTCTATCAGCTTGAGCCCTGCAATTTCGTTGAAGCGCACTAGACGGACGCCGTGTTTGCGCGACCTCTCATAGTGAGCCTTGCGCTGCTCTTATCTCTATCCGGCTGTTCTGTATTTTCTTCATCTTCTCAACGCTCGCCAAGCGCTGTCTCGACAAAGACGGTGAAACTTAGTTTGGCGCGAAAATATATTGGTCACTTATTGTGGCCAGTTCCACACGGATCTATTTCTTCACAGTTCGGTCAGCGCTGGTCAAATTTTCATGAAGGTCTCGATATTCGTGCGCCGGAAGGAACACCGATTTACGCGGCTCATGCCGGGAAAGTTGTTTATAGCGACGACGGTATTCGCGGCTATGGAAATGTTGTCGCCATCCAGGGCGATGGGCTGATGACAGTGTACGGCCATAATCGACGCAACATTGTTGAAGTCGGCGATCAAGTACAAGCAGGCGACCAAATTGCCGAGCTCGGCCAGACGGGGAAAGCCACGGGGCCGCACTTGCATTTCGAGACACGCGTAAAGGATTCTAGTGGTAGAAATGCTGCTGTTGATCCGCTTGTTTTCTTTCCTGCCCGTGCGGCGCGCCTAAATTCCAATTAAATAGCGCCCCTTATCCTGTGTAACTTTTATCTGTTTTTGACGGACTTTAGGCGGTATAAGCGTAACTCGTACCGTTTTGAGTTAAATAGTAAACCTTTGAGGATCGACTATGAAAAAGCTTATTGGCTCGCTCGCGATTGCGGGCATGCTTGCAGTAACTGCCACATCAGGTCTCTGTGACACGAAGAATTCGCAGCTTCCTGGTGGTGCTGTTGCAGCTTCTATCGAAATCACCGCAACCGTAACAGCCATCGACTATAAAACCCGTATGGTTACGTTGCAGGGTGAAGACGGAAAAACCAAAACTTTGCACATTGGCAAAGAAGCCCGCAACTTTGATCAGGTGAAAGCCGGTGACAAGGTGCATCTCACGTATCTTGAAGCCTTCGCCCTTGACGTGCAGCGTGATGCTGGCGGTGAGTTGGCAAATGATACCACCACTGTAGTTGGACGTGCTCCGAAGGGTGCTATGCCTGCCGGTGTAATCGCAGAGACCACCACGCTGCGCGCCTCCGTTGAGTCCATCGATCATGCAACGCGCCACGTCACCCTGGTTGGACCAGAAGGCAACACTTTGACCCTCAAGGTTGGAGAGGGTGCTAAACACTTCAATGAGATCAAGAAGGGCGACAAAGTGGTTGCCACTCTGACTGAAGCTCTAGCGATTTCAGTTACGAAGTCCTAAGTGAGTTAGGCTATGTGGAGAACGTCGTCGGTTTGTTTGATCGCTATTTTCTTTTTTGTAGCGCGAGCTGCCGCCGACGTTCTTCCAGAAGATTACGAACATCTCGTAGGCAATTATAATCTGATTGGTCAGAAGCCAGACTCCTCTGAGACTTACTCGGGCACCGTGCGCCTTGTTGCCACGTCTTCCGGTCTGCGCCTTGAACGCAGCATTGCTGGGAAAAATTCCGCTGGTATTGGGCACTATGAACTTAAAACGCCCGACAAGATTCCAGTTCTGACCCTCCTTTTCACCGAATCAAAGCAGTCTTTCAGTTCTACCTGCCACGTTAGCTCCGACTTGGATAACTACGCTCGCTTGACCTGTCTTTATGGGGTTACTGGAAAAACCCGCCAGCCGGGGATGGAAGCGTTCTTTATCCGTCGCGAGCGCTAAGTTTCTCGATGATGTGCCCTTGACCGTCGCACTTGGTAATAGGGCGGGCCTCAGGCAGGACGGTAGCCCTGAGAGATTAGGTTCTGTATCGGTAGAAATAGAGGTGAGGGAAGTGCCTGCCACTCGAACCACTCCCAGCACTCGCACTTATTTGGTTCCTTAACTTCGATGGTTCCGCCCTGATACTGAGCTTCGACAAACAGGGTGACGTAGTGCTTGCCTTCAGCGGCGAAGAGATCGTTGGTATACGGACCCGCATGTAGAACGGTCGAGGATAGGCCAGTTTCTTCTCGCAGCTCCCGTGCGGCACATTCGATGATCGACTCCCCGAATTCCAAATGCCCTCCGGGAAAGGACCAGGTGCCCGGGCCATGCGAATTTTTGCGCAACCCAAGAAGTACCTTGTTTCCATCCTTAAGGATGACGCCCACTCCGATACGCGGAATATTCATGCGCGTGAGCTTATTTGGAGGTTGATTCAACTTCAACTACTTCAACCTGGGAGGGCACGCTGCCATCTGGATTGAATTTAAACGTACCAAAAGTTGCAGTCTTAAAGGTTTGGCTTAAGAGATATTTTCTAATCTCCTCAGCATTGCTCAGTCCCGATGCATACGCTTGCAGTACGGCATTCATGGCATCGTATGCGTTCGATGCGGTGAGCATCGGCTCGTACCCGAAGCGCTTTTTAAAGCGTTCCTTGAATGTACTATCGCTAATGACAAACTGGGTGTGAATCAAATGTGGCAAGTTGGGGCGAAAAGCCGGATTGGCGAGCCAGCCCTCGCCATCATGCACGGTTGCCAGTGTGAGCGCGGGCATTTGCACGTGAATCTGTTGCAGCAGCGAGAGAAGAGAGCGCTCGTCCCATACAAAAACAATTAGCACGTCGGGCTTCTTACTCTTCAGGTTGGTAATGATGGATTGAAAGCCGGTCGTGCCGCCTTGAACGCCGATATCGGCGACTAATTTTGTATCGGTCTGAGTTACTAGCTTGCGAATCATTTCGGCGAAGGGTTCTTCTTCGTACACCAACGCTGGGCGGGTGAAGCCTTTCTCCTTCAAACTCTTGAGGAGAGTTTGAATTTCAACGGTCGAGTTGTGATAGAAAGTTATTGGCCAAGAAGCATTCTCTGGAGCGAAGGCCTCTCTTGCTGCACTCGGAGTTACCAGCAGAATATGCTGCTTACGAGCCAGGGGGATTACGGCTTGAAAGCCATCGAGCCAGGTCGGCCCAAGAATAACGCTGGGTTTACCGAGCGCTACGCGATGAAAGGCCGTTACTATTTGCTGTTGGCTTGTCTGTGTATCTTCAAGGCTGGGGACAATCGTTTTGCCGTTTAGGCCACCGCGCGCATTCCACTCTTCGATGGCTAGGGTATATGCATCGGTTTCCCCTTTGCCGAAGGATGCCGAGGCCCCAGTTTGCCCAACTAATAGCGGTACAGCGAAATCCTCGGCGTGCGAAGCGATAACTGTTACGAGGGGCGCCAGTAAGGCGAGTGCGAATATTTTTAGGATTTTCATGCAGACCTATGAAGCATTTTGCCCGATATTTCGTCAATTTAGCGGGATTGTAGGCATCGTGCCATGTAAAACGTCAAATAGGGCCTCTAGATTGCGCAATTTTGATAGATAGCATACCGTTTTCGGGCTGGATGCCTTTGCTCTAGCGTTTACGTTCATTGGAAGTCTTGTGAATTGTCCGCCCCTTTCTTCTGCTCGCCTTAGAAACGGCCTGCTTCTCATTCTATTTTTTATAGTGGGCCGAGCGGTATTCTTAGAATACACCAATCTTGTTGACCCCACCGAGTCGCGCTACGCGACGGTCGCTCAGGAAATGCTTCTTTCGGGTAACTGGCTTACCCCGACCTTGCCGTCTTCCGAAGGCCGCATTCCCTATCTTGGCAAGCCACCGCTGCATTTCTGGTTGACGGCTCTGAGCTACAAAATTTTCGGTTTCGACGAATGGACTTCGCGCTTTCCAAGCTTAGTCTTTGCGATCCTCATTCTTGGTTTGGTCTTCGTTCACGGCCGTCGATATTTCGGTGAAGAGGCGGGGCTAATCGCAGCCTTAATCGCGGCGAGCTCTTGGATGCTCTACTTCCTGGCCGGAGCCAGTGTGACGGATGTCACGCTTACTGCACTTATCTCAGGGGGCGTCGTCACTCTTTATCGCTTCGTCGCAGACTCGAACTGCCCAACTCGATTCTGCTACTTCGCGGCGGTCTTTGGCGCACTGGCATTTCTTGTGAAGGGTCCAGTCGCAATTGTGCTGATCGGATTGCCGTTTTTCTTGTGGTCGCTCATTCGAAAGGATTTTGCCTGGATGCGGCGCTTGCATTGGGTGCGCATGGGCATTCTATTTTTTGCGATCGTGACGCCATGGTTTGTTCTTAGCGAAATACAAAATCCGGGATTTATAGAGTACTTCATTTGGAACGAGAATATCGCGCGTTATCTCTTTAAGGAGTACGGCGATAAGTATGGCTCTGGGCACCGTCACTTCTATGGAATGGCGTGGCTGATGCTGCTGGCCGGATTTGCGCCATGGTCTCTCATGCTCATTGGAGCGGTGATTAGGATCGGATTTAAGAAAAGCTGGCAATGGGTATCGTCTGATTCGCACCGGCTTTTCACTTTGTGCTGGGCCTTAAGTGCCGCGGTGTTCTTCACCTTCGTACGCCAGCTTCACATGCTTTATATTTTCCCCTGTGTGCCGGGTCTTTCGGTGCTCATGGCGGCCATGTGCGTTACGGAACCGGTGCGCGCCGCGGTGTCCTCAGCGATTGAAAAAATTAATCGGCCTCTCATGCTTTTGGCGGTCCTGATGTGGGCGGTCGCCATGCTAATCGGAACCCAGCTTGAGTATTCCGCGTTAACATTCATTCTCCCGATCGCAATCTTCGCAGCGGTTGCTTTAGTTGCCTGTAAGACGCGGGATTTTGCTTCAGCTTCTGGTGCTGTCGGTTTTGTTTCGCTGCTAATTGTTTCAGTCTATATCGTCTCGATTGCCTGTCTAACTCCCTTTGTGAATCGTCGCCACTCCGCCGAGGAGATGCTCGAGTACGTCGCCGATGAGATGCCAGGCCATGAGCCGGTAGAGCGAGTCGGTGTGTTTTCCAATAGTAGCTATTCCCACTATTGGACTTCAAAGGCTTGGGAGAGTGAGTTGTCGCGACGAGTGATAGTGAAATATGTAAGTGAAGATGACTTACGAAGAGATCGCATCAAGCTTTTGATTATTAAAGATCGTAAGCAGCCTCCAGCCGAGGACATCATGAAATCGTTCGAGTTCGTGATGCAAAAAGGGGAGTGGGAACTGTATCGACGTAAGCGAACAGAGAGTGACGCGGGCGAGTCCAAGGCCATTTCGCGTCGTCAGTCGGATGCTCATACTCCGGTTCGCTTTGGTGCGAACGCGAAGACGGACCGTCGCCACGCGGCATAAATACACCTTCCGTTAGCTAAGCGCCTGCATTTATTAGCGAAATAACGATTTAGGCCCAGCCCCTTTTTAGCCGAAAACCTATGGGAGAACCATTGCTACGCCTGCTGCGTGGCGAGCTCTCCGTGTTTTTCGAATTCGGTGGCGATAACGTGCGCGTGGGCATTCAAGGTAAATTATCGATAGCTCTCCTTTTGAGTGCGCTTCTCGCGAGCGCCGTGGCGGCGCAAAATCGCATCGTGCTGCGCGAGACTAACCTTTCCAAATTTTCTGTACTGCGTGGCGGATCCGTTTGTTCCTTAGTCGGCGGGAAGAAAAAACTCGGCTCGGTAAGCGCGCGGCCATTGCAAATTGGCGTGCGCTTTTCGGTTCTCGATGTAGGAAAGAAACGGACTAAACTGCGAAAGACTATTCAGAAACTAGAGTCGAAACGCGCAACGGCTCCCAATCGGGCACGCTTACTCGAACTACGGCGAACTCTTTCTCGACTTGCTTCAGACGAACGCTCTTGCGCAAAGGGATTCGTTAAAGCCTGTATCGATAGAACTGAGGATGGGGCTTGTATAGAGAAGATTCCATCTTTGTGTGAGGACGGAATCGATCACTACGGAAGCGGGCTAGTTGGTTTTCCGCTCGATCCGGCGTGCGCATCGATCGATGACTCGCGAACACGCGCTATTCCCGATACGAAACCTGCATATGCCGTCACGTGGTCGACCGGTCCAGTCGATGCCACGAATCTTGTGCCCTTCGTGTGGGGCAGCGCCACAGGCTACTCAGCAGATCAAATAGCAGATCAACTTAAAGCGCGGCCAAAGGGGCAGCGCTATCTCATGGTGTGGGATGCGGTCGGCGGAACAGGGGGCCTCCCAATCTACGCGCGCGACACGAATGATTACTGTGGAGATCAACAGCAGTATCAGTGTCTATGGTGGGATCATGGTTTGGCCCAGAATGGCGCGCGCATGCAGAACTATTTTCAGATGCTAAAGGATCGCGGCGCAGATGTGGAGTATTGGGTCCTCGATACTGAGCTGGGATCTTATATGGGCCCGTGGGGACTGCACCAATGCGGAGGCTCCTTCTATGATATTAGCTGCGTAGACGTTGATAATCGACTCGACGCGATAGAGACGGACAGTCGGTACATTTCTGAGATTAAGCCGCAATTGCAAACAATCGGCTTCCCCGTCGGTCAGCCGCTCCGTACGGTGCTTAAATCAGACGGTAATACTGACGCGTACCTCCAATGGGACGGGCTGATGGTGAAGCGACAGTCACAATATCTTAATCAGTATCTCTTCGGGGCACTGACGGCGGTGTTCCCTGACGCAAAAATGTCAGACTTCAACTTTGTGGCAAACTCCACCGCGCAAGCGATGATCAGTAATGTGGGTCTTAAAACCTATAGATTTTTCTCGGGCGACAAATCCGTCGGTACGAATCAGGCTCCACGGTTGTATGGGCCGTCTGCGAATATTGTTTCGCACTATCTGGATGACACCACTCAGCTAAAGGGGAATCCGTTTCACGGATTCATGTTTGATGTGAACACCTTCCGTGCAGCCATGCTTTCCTCCTCTCGGCCGGTGAGCCCGTGGTTTGCATTTAAGGAATATACGACGCAGTACAACCAGTCAGATTATTTCCAAGAGGCGATTCTGCACGTCATGCTAGGCGGTGCTGGTGAAATCCTATATTGGAATCCCGATCATGATCATACTCCGGCAGCGACCGATGAATCCGATCGGTTGTTGGATGCGACGTTGAAGGAATTTCAGACCATTGCGGGTTTTGACTCAAACGAGACGGCAGTGGAGCGACTCGCCACTTGGAGCGATGACTATGTTCTTAGCAGAATGAACAGCGCCGGGCGCGCGGTTTATCGCTTCACGCCGGAACTATCTACCTCAGAGCAAGCAGCCTCCACCATCGTAATTGAAGCGGACTTAACGGTGACCGTGCAAACGCCAAAGAAACGCCTAGTGTTTTCCAACGCCAAAATCTGGCGTCCTGAGAATGCTACGTCGAGTAAGGGATTGTGGATTGTTAGTGGGGATGCGGTGGGGCCGGAAATTAGTCTGAGAGAGTAGGGGCAGGCGAGCGCTGTGCCTCGGGCGTTCTCTTAAGGAACAGAAAAAGTATTCCCAGACTCGACTACCAAATTGCCTCAACAAATAACGCTTCGCTTGGCTCCAGGGCCCTCTTTGTGCGAAGAGAGAATGTCTGCCCTTGCTGCGTCACTGCAAGTTCCTCTTCTTTGGGGCCTAGTTTCGTATATGCTCGAACGCGAATAGCCTTACTCGGAATGTCTGGCGGGAATATAATTTGCACTTCGGTGTTTTGAATTGGAATGCTGAGCTGTGCGCCGGTTACATTCCAGAGTAAACGATCGCCCTGTTCGAACGGTTCTATAAGCCCTGAGATTTCGTGTTGTGCTGAGACGGTATGGATACCGGGCGCTAGTTGTTTTCCATCAACGCCGAGGTAGATCAGCACATTCGGAGGGCGGCTCTCTGTTTTGCTGTGTACTTCAATTGGAGCGCCATCGAGGGTTCCAAACTGAGTGGTGTAGCTCGAGCCAGTCTTATTCGGAAACGCGCGAACGATTCCGTACTTTATCTTCTCTGACTCCGCATTGAACTGAATGGTTTCGGTTACGAGAATCTTTTTATCGCCTTTTACCCGTATCTCAACAGACTGAGACAGGATGCCCTCTTCGGCCTGAGCAGGCACGGCAAGCAGCAGCAACGTAACTAGCAAAATAGGAAATTCTCGTAGATGAAGTTTCATTTTGGCTCCATAGCTAGGTCTCTTCAGCAGGCCTAGCTTAGTTCTAAGCGTCAAATCGCGCATGTCCCTAAAGTCTTTTGTAATCCTTCCGATAGTTTGCGTTAGGGAAGCCAGAGGTTTGGAGAGGAAATTATGGGCAGCCGAGCAAAGCATAAATGCAAATCGTGTCGTGGCGCATCTCTTGTTGAGATGGCGCTCCTCATTGGATTGATCGCGGTTGTTTGCATGATCGGTGTTGTTCGGATGGGAGAGGAATCACGGGAGGCGCTTTGCCAGCCGGTGGGGGGAATGGAGCGCGTGGCGGGTCCAAATGAAGTGACTTGGCGCGAAGTTTCGGGACAATGGTGCTGTGCGCGACAGTCTTCGCAGGGGTGGGGCGGAGGAACCTGGGTATGCATGTAAAGATTCAGAGCAAACATCAAGGAACCTAAAATCCGTAAAGGAAAAACCCGGCGCTATGGTGGAGGGAGCCACAGCGCCGGGTTCAAGGAGTTGCCCGTCACTGTTGATCAGATCCTCCGCCGCCGCATGCCGAACGTGAACGACGTAGCCGACAGCATCAAAGCCAAAGCCCCAGGAGAAGGGACAGTTGCCGTGACACGGAAGGCGCCGTAGTCCTGAGGGGCACCGAGACTGTCGAAAGTCGCCGGTCCCCAACCCATGCTGTTGTTGCGGTACCAGTCGAAGTCAGTGCCGATCGCTCCAGCCCCACCGGTTGAGAAGGCCATGCCGCCAACCCCGCCGCTTCCTCCATCCCCCAATGATTGGAGCGAG